>DAIRUD010000265.1:0-3561 GCA_036803565.1 Synergistaceae bacterium
TGGTGACACAATGGACGCCATGAGGCAACGCATTCTGGTCGTTGACGACGACCCCCACATCCGGGAACTGCTCTGCGTCCTGCTCCGCGAGGAGGGCTTCGACGCGCTCCCGGCGACGGACGGGCGGGACGCGCTGGAAAAGCTGGGGGCGTTTCGCGCCGACCTCTGCATCCTCGACCTGATGATGCCGCAGATGGACGGCTGGTCGTTCTGCGAGGAAGCGCGGCGCTACTGGGACTTCCCCATCCTGATGCTGACGGCGAAGTCCGAGACGGCGCACAAGGTGCGCGGCTTCGCGCTGGGCGCGGACGACTACCTCACCAAACCGTTCGAGCCCGCCGAGCTGATCGCCCGCGTCCGGGCCCTGCTGCGACGCTGCGACATCGCCAGCGCCCGCTCGCTGCGCGTCGGGGCGCTGGTCGTGGACCGCAACAGCTACACCGTGACGGCCGCCGACGAAAGGAAGACCATCCCCATGAAGGAGTTCGAGCTGCTCTTCTTGCTGGGGAGCTACCCGGGCCGGACGCTGTCGCGGGAACGCCTGATCGAGGAGGTGTGGGGAAGCGATTTCGAGGGCAACGAGCGGACGCTCGACGTTCACATCGCCCGCCTGCGCGAACGCTTTCCGGCGGAGCGGTACGGCGTGCGGATCGCGACCATCCGCGGGCTGGGCTACCGGCTGGAGGCAACCACGTGAGGGGACGGCACGGCGGTTTGCGGTTATGGATCGCCCTCTTCGCGGGCCATCTCCCGGCCGCCGCCCTCCCCGCCTATTTCCTGGCCGTGACCGTGTTTCGGCGAACGGGGGGAACGCCCACGCTGGCGATGCAATTCGCCGCCGCGGCCGTCGGGTTCGTCCTGTATTTCTCCGCCTGTCTCGCGTTCCTTGCAGTGCAGCGCAGGAGACACGGGCGACCGGGCGGGCACAGGCATTTCCACGCCTTCCGGGAGTTGACGGACGCGCTGGACCGGATCGCGGCGGGGGATTTCGACGTCTCCCTCGACGCGGCCGGGGGGCGCAACGAACTGGCGGAGAAGGTCAACCGCATGGCGCAGCGACTCTCCTCGATGGAACATATGCGGCAGGACTTCGTCTCCAACGTCTCGCACGAGATCCAGTCGCCCCTCACCTCCATCCGCGGTTTCGCCGAACTGCTGAAAAACGACGGGGCTCCGGCCGAGGAGCGCCGTCGATATGCCGCGGTGATCGAGGCCGAGGTCTCGCGCCTGTCGCGCCTCAGCGACAATCTGCTGCGCCTCGCCCTGCTGGACTCGAGCCCGGCCACCCTCGCCGCGAAGCCCTACCGCCTGGACCGGCAGATCGCCGACGCACTCCTGCTGCTGGAGCCGCAGTGGTCCGCGAAGCGGATCGAGGTCGAAGCCGATCTCGCCCCGACGACGGCGGTCGCCGACGAGGAGCTGTTGGGACAGGTCTGGATCAACCTGCTGCACAACGCGATCAAGTTCACCCCCGACGGCGGCGCGATCCACACGGCGCTGTCGCGCGACGGCGAGGATATTCTCTGCACCGTCGCCGACACGGGGATCGGCATCGCCGAGGAAGACCGGCCGCACCTTTTCGAGCGCTTCTACAAGGCCGACCGCGCCCGGCCCAGCGACGCGGGGGGCAGCGGGCTGGGCCTGGCCCTGGCGAAACAGATCGTGCACGCGCACGGCGGATCGATCCAGGTAACGAGCGAGCCCGGCCTGGGCAGCGCATTCACCGTCCGCATCCCGGCAACGCCCGTCCAGTACCGCCCCGACGAACGGCGATCCGGGGAGGAGGGAGCACCTTGAGGAAACCGGACGGCGACGCCTTCGCGCCGGGGCGTATCGCACTTTTCTCGGGAATCGTCCTGCTGCTGTTGCTGGTGCCGTGGCTCGTTCTCAAGCGACCGCCGCTGTCCCTCTATCAAACCCTGCCCGGCGGCTTGCTTCTCTTCTCCGCCCTGATCGCCTCGACCCAATTTTACCGGATGATCTTCGACCTGGAGGATTTCGGCCTCACCGAGATCGCCGTTGTATTGGCGGTCTATCTGCTGGCGTTCTGCGCCCTGCTCAAGATGTTGGCCCTTTGGTCGTACCCGACGGATCATTTCACAAAACTGATCCGCCACGCCACCAGACGCCACGACCCGGTTTTCTATACCTTCCTCTGTCTGCTCCTATTTCCTCTCTCCCTCATACTCTATATCTTGCACCGACAGGACCGCCTCTGACAATTTCCACAACACTCCGTTTATCCCTGCCGTATTGCACCTGCTATATGTATGGTCCGCATTTAACGGTCAGACGATATGAAGAAGCAGCCTCAATTCGGTAAGATCAATCTCCGAGGGGTATGGGAACGTCGCATGATATAATTCACTCAAAATAAATACATGGAGAGGTTCAGATGACGCCTACACAAATCGCCGAACGTAAACGTCTATATCGCATGATACGCAACCTGTCGGACGATAAGGCCGCGCGCGTCATGGGCTACATCAAATCCATGGAATCCCCGGACGACGAGCCTGCCCTGACGGAGGACGAGGAAGAGGGCCTCCGCACCGCCAACAGAGAACTGTTAAACGGAGGCGGCCGTTCATTTAAAAGCGCCCTGAAAGATCTGTGGTAGATGTATCGCGCGAATGGAACATCGTCATCGCCCCCATCGCCGAAAAACGTATTGCCAAAATCCCCGATCCGGACAGGCGACGTATCCTCGGCGCGATTGGCGCGCTTTATTCCGGATTGACAGGCGATATAAAACCGTTGAAGGGGAGGGGCGAGTGGCGATTGCGCGTCGGTGGCTGGCGCGTTTTGATGGACATCGACATTCCGGCGCGGCTGATCCTTGTCAAATACGTCGATTCCCGCGGAGATATCTATAAAAAATAGCCCGATTCCACCGTGTTTCCCGCCGCCATACCGCATTCAAACTGCCCACTCGTTGAAGTTCCATCGTTTCTTTTCCCACAAAGATTTCCGTTGTGCTATGATTCAAAGTTGCAACACCTATTTTACCCATTCCCGAAAGCGCCGGACAACCGGCGGTTCGGCACAAGGAGACTTCATGCAACAGGCACGCACGCAATTGATGACGGAGGGGCCGATCTGGCGGAGGATCCTGGTGTTCTCGATCCCGCTGATCGTCGGCAGCCTCCTGCAACAGCTCTACAACACCGTCGACACCCTGGTCATCGGCAACTTCCTCGGCGGCGACGCCCTGGCCGCCGTGGGGGCGGGCACGACGATCATCCACCTGCTGCTCAGCCTCTTCGCCGGACTGTCCACCGGCGCCAGCGTGGTCATCGCGCAGTACTACGGCGCGCGCAACGACAAGATGGTGCGCCGCGCCGTGCGCACGACGGCGGCCTTCACGCTGGTCTCCGGCATCGCCCTGACCGTCCTCGGCGTTTGGCTGTCGGGAGAAATCCTCTCCTGGATCGGCACGCCCGCCTCCGTCTTCCGCGACGCCCGCCTCTATCTGGCCGTCTACTTCGCGGGCATCCTGCCCCTCATGGTCTACAACATGGGGGCGGCTGTCCTGCGGGCCGTCGGCGACTCCCGCACGCC
>DAIRUD010000266.1:0-3546 GCA_036803565.1 Synergistaceae bacterium
CCCCCTCGACGGCCTCCTTTTGGCCGTGGGGGCGTTTTTCGTCATCCGCGGCCTCTTTCGCGGCCTGTCCGGCGTCCTCTTCTCGCTGATCGGCCTCATCGGGAGCATGTACTGCTCCTTTCGCTTCTACCCGCCGCTCTCGGCAGGCATCACGCGTTTTTTCGGTATTTCGCCCCTCTTCGCCAGCGCGGTCGCGATGTTCGCGATCTTCTTCGGTATCTTTTTCATCTGCGCCCTTCTGGAGCGGGGGCTCAAGCGGATGATCCGCTTCACGAACCTGACGGTGACGGACAAGATCGCCGGCGGTTTGGCAGGTTTTTTCATCACGTATTCCCTCGCTCTTTTTCTCTTCGTCGTAGGCGTGCTCCTCTCCCCCTTCACCGGGGACGCCTGGGTCCGCGACAGCAAAGCCCTCTCCGTCGTCGCCCAAACGTGGTATGTCGCATACCCCGCGCTCGACCGCATCGGCATTCTGCCCAACCTGGCGGAGCTGCAGGAGGAGGCGAAACGGCGACTGGAGGAGGAAGCGGCGCGCTCACTGCGGGAAGCGAACAGAAGCCCCGCTTCGGGCGATCTGTTCCCCCGCACCGCCCCGCCCGCGGCGACAAGCGCGGACGCCGTCCCATCGGTGCCGCCGCAAACCGACTATCGCACAACGGAAGGAGAACGCCCCGCCGGAGAGGGCCAGAGTCTGCTGGATCTTTTCCTGCGCTGGGGCAAATAACGAACGAGCCATGCACATCGACCCATCCGCCTACGAATCCCTGGAAATCGCCAAAATTCTGACCATCGTCCGCAAGGACTGCCGCAGCGACCTCGGAGCGGCCCGCCTGTCCTCGCTGCTTCCGGCGAAGGACTTTTCCGCCCTGGAGGACCGCCGCAACCTCTTCCGCGCCGTCGAGGAATATCGCGACACGAAGGGCGAACTGCCCTGGCATCATAAACTCTCCGCCGTCGGCGACGTGCTCTCCGACGCCCGGGAGACGGGCATGATGCGGGGAGACGAGCTGGTGCGCGTGCGACGCCTGCTGCTGGGGGCCGGAAAGATGAAGGAGGCCCTGCAGGAGGCGCGCGCGCAATGGCCGGAGTTCGCCGTCCTTATCCAGGACCTGCGCGACTTCGCCAAGGAGACCGAACTGCTCTCCGTCCTCGACGAGGACGGCAGGCTGTACGACCACGCCTCGGACCGTCTGCGCCGCCTGCGCGAAAACATGCGCAAGGTCCGCGAACAGATCCGTCGCAAGGGTACGCACCTGCTCTCCGATCCGCACATCTCGAACCTCCTGCAGGAACGCGTCCTCTCCCTGCGCAACGGCCGCCACGTCGTCCTCGTGCGGCAGGACGCGCTCTCGAACTTCCCCGGGATGCTCATGGACCGCTCCGGCTCCGGGAACAGCGTCTATATGGAGCCGCATGCCCTCATCCCCCTGAACAACGAGCACGCGATGCTCGCCGAGGACGAGGGCGCCGAGGAGCGCCGCATCCTCTACAAGCTGACCGAGAAGATCCTCGAGCGCGAGGCCGCGATCATGGATGCCGAGCGCGTCCTCGGCGATATCGACGTCTTCTACGCGCTGTCGGAGAAAATCCGGCGGGACGGCTGGCGCCAGCCCGCGCTCGTCGACCGCCCCCGCTTCGACTTCCGCCGCGCGCGGCACCCCCTGCTAGGGGACGCCGCGGTCCCCATCGACATCGCGTGCGGCGACGGCTTCCGCGCCCTCGTCGTGACCGGGCCGAACACGGGCGGCAAAACCGTGGCGCTGAAAACGGCCGGGGTCTGCGCCTGCCTCGGCTGGTACGGCTTTCCCGTTCCGGCGGGCGAGGCCTCTCTGCTCGGGCGGATCGACGACGTCTACGCGGACATCGGCGACGAGCAGAGCATCGAGCAGAACCTCTCCACCTTCAGCGCGCACGTCGCGCAGATCACCAAGATCCTCGCCGCGGCGGGCCCCGGCTCCCTCGTCCTGTTGGACGAACTCGGCGCCGGGACGGATCCGGAGGAGGGCGCGGCGCTCGGCATCGCCATCCTCGACCGCCTGGCCCAAACGGGCTCTCTCGTCCTGGCGACGACGCATCACAACCCCATCAAGCACTACGCCCTCACGGAACCGGGCGTCGAGTCCGCTTCCGTCGAATTCAACGCCGCGACGCTCTCCCCCACGTACCGCCTTCTCGTCGGCATTCCCGGGCGGAGCAACGCCCTCCTGATCGCCGAAAAACTGGGCATGCCCGCCGACGTCCTGCGGCGCGCCAAAGAAGCCCTGCACCACCGGGAGGCCTCCATGGAGGACCTCATCGGCGAGCTGCAGGAGAAGCGCACGGCCATCGAACAGGAAAACGAAGCGCTGGAGCGGATGCGCGTGGAGACGGAACGCCTCCGCGCCGAGTACGAGGCGCAGCGGCGCGACCTGGAGCGCAAGCGCGACAAATTGCTGGAGGAGGCGGACAAAAAGGCCCGCGGCATCGTCGAGAACGCCGAGACCTCGGCCCGCTCCCTGATCCGCACGATCGACGCCGAGGCCCGCTCCGCCGCACAGCGGAAGCTGGAGCGCTCCGCCAAGCATTTCGACAGGATCAAGGAGCAGACGGAGCGGCGCGAGGAGGAGCGGATCGAACGTACCTACGCCCCCGACGCGCACCCCCTGACCCCGGGCGATCGGGTCGTCGTCGTCGGCACCTCCACCTCCGGCACGCTGGAGGAGGTTCGCGGCGACAAGGCCGTCGTCCTGGCCGGCGTCGCCCGTATGGAGCTTCCCCTCAAGATGCTTCGCGCCGCCACGCAGGAGGAGAACAAGCGGGAAAAGAAGCGCCTGCGCAGCGTCGCCAAGGACGGCTTGACCGTCAACACCGCCGGAGGGGGCGTCCGCATCACGCCGCCGCCGCAACCCGTCGGCGTCCCCAGCTCGATCATGATCCGCGGCATGACGCTGGACGAGGCCCTGCCGGAGGCCGAACGCTACCTCGACCGCGCCTACCGCGCCGGATACGGCGAGGTCTCCGTCATCCACGGCCGCGGCGAGGGCATTCTGCGCCGAGAGATCCACAGTCTCTGCAAAAACCTCCCCTACGTCGACGGCTTCCGCCTCGGCGGGGAGGGCGAGGGCGGCTTCGGCGTCACCATCGTCCGTTTCAAAAAGTAGGGGCACATTGCCGCTCGCCGTTACCGTCACTTTGTATACATCTTCAATATCCGTTGCCGTGATGTACTGATGAACGGAGATATAGGTATCTTCTCCCGCAAGCAGACCGTCCGCCGCCAATGCGCCGCTCGGCAAGAGAGCCGCCAGCATCATGGCGATGGCAACCATTAAAGTCAATAGTTTTCTCTTTGACATCCTTCTTCTTTTCATCACAATTACCCTTTCCGCAAAATCCCATCTACTCGTTCTGTACTACATAAATTATTCCAAACTAGCTTTGAAACTTCCCTGAACAAGAAAGTCAATTCATTTCACGTAACACTTACTTGCCCTTTCTGGCACAAGTATAGCAACAACTGCTATCAGTCTGAAAGTACGCTTCGCGTTTCGTAACATGTACTTGACA
>DAIRUD010000267.1:0-3524 GCA_036803565.1 Synergistaceae bacterium
CGCGCGCGCGCGGCGAAGGGGCGAGGGCGTCTCAGGCAGGGTGCTGCGCTCCCTTGCCGCGCTTCTGGGCCGCATCCTCCTGCTCCCAGTCCTCCAGGACGGCGTGGATGACGCGCTCGACGCGGCGCAGTTCGCTCTCGGTCAGCTTCTTCTTGCGGTACCAGATGTCCAGTTCTCCCGACAGCAGCAGGTCGTCCAACTGCATCCGCCCGCCCTTGTTGGGGTAGTCGTCGACGATGTCCGTGACCGATGCCTGCAGCGCCTCCGAGAGGCGGTGCAGCAGTTTCATGGAGGGCATGCGGCGGTTGCTCTCCAGCGCCTGGATGTAAATCCTGCTCACGCCGACGGAATCGGCGAGGCTTTGCTGCGTCAGCCCCATATTTTTGCGCAGTGAGCGCAGCCTGCGTCCTAAGCTCATTCCAAGACCTCCTGTGTCGTTTCGAAGTGTTGCCTGTGATTTTACTACAAACGGCGAAAAGTGTACACTTTTTCGCGAGGAAACGCAATCCGGGAAAAAAGGCCGTTCGACTGCGGTATTTCATGTGCGGCCGATGCTTTTCGGGCGGGCGCGGTTCGTGTTCTGCGGTTTTCTACAAGGTTTCTCCGGCGGATTGGGTTTATAATGCGAATCCTTGAGTGTTGATGTGCCGCATTTTTTGCGAAAGAAGGTATGCCTGCTTGTTCGATGTCGATATCTCGAAACCCGTCGGACGCTCCATCCGCGTTCGCCCGTTGGCCGCCCTGTTCGTTCTGTTTGCCTTGTCCGCCCTGTTCCTGCCGCCCGCATCCCCTTGCTGCGCCGCGCCGTCCCGTATGGAGGCCGCCTTCTGGGCCAAGGATTGGCGCACGATGGACGAACTTTATGTGAAGAGTTACAAAACACCGCCGACGCGGTCCGAGGATGTGGCGGGGTCGTCCCTCTCTCCGCAGGAATTCTCCCTGTACGCAAACGCCCTCTGGCGGCGGGGAAGGTACGCCGACAGCCTTGCGATCTTCTCGGGCATCGACGGCGCCGTATCCGACGATCTGAGGCCGTATCGGAGGATGCTCTCCGTGCTCGGCAGCGAGCGCACCGGCCGCAAGCGGGAGGCTTACGAAGAAGGGCGTGCGTTCTGGGAATCGGCGCCGGAGCCGGTCCGCTACTACCTCGCCTATGCGATGGGGCGTCTCTGTGTCGACCTGGAGCTCCCGGACGAGGCGATGGCCTGGTACCGGCGTATGCTCGCGTTGGCGACGGACCGCAAGCGTCGCCTGCAAGCCCTGAGCCGCATGATCGACCTGCCGGGGTTGGAGGCGGACGAGGCGGCGACGCTGCTGATCGATATGCCCTCCAGCGCGAAGGCGCTCGCCTTCTGCCGCGACCTTCCCGCGGGAAAGCACCCGCGCGCGGAGTATGCACTGGGCTACAAGGCCTATGCCGCAAAGGAGTACGAGACGGCGATGAAACATTTCGCGCTCGCCTCCGCCGACGTCTCCTACGGCGAGGCGGCGCGTTACTATCATGCCTACGCCGCCTACCGCGAGAAGCGGGACGGCACGGCCTTCGAGCTCTGGGCGGGCATCGCGCGGGCCGGATACGAGTATCCGCAGCGCTCGGTGCAGCGTCTGACGGTGTTGGCGAACCGCGCCAAGCGGGCGGACATCCTGAAGCTGTTCGACGAGGTCGCGCGGAAGCGGGAGAAGGACTATCCGGAGCTGGCCGCCGACGCCCTGGTCGGCCTGATCCGCCTGGGCGACGCGGAGCAGTCCGCGGCGGCGGAGAAGAAGCTCTTCGCCGATCACCCCGCCTCCAACCAGACGGCGACGATTCGCTGGGAGCGCGGATGGAAGGCGTGGAAGGCGGGCAAGCACCAAACCGCCTACGACGAGTGGTCCAAGGGGTACGACCCGGGCATTGCCAACGCCGAACTGGCGTCACGCCTGTTGTACTGGCAGATCCGCGCGCTGGAGAAGCTGGGGAGCCCGGTTGCGGCGTCGCGGGTGCGCGATCGGATGGCCGAGGAGTGGCCGGGCGAATACCATACGTTTCTCGTCCACGAGGCGGGGGGCGTCGTCAGCGGCGATGTTCCGGCGAGCTGCGATGTGCGCAGCCCGCTGGAACTTTGGGGTTTCGTGACCTACGCGCGCCTGGAGAGCGAGGCGGCCGCCGCGCTGCCTGCCGCCTCGGCCGACGTCGCCGACCTGTATCGGGCGGTCCGCCTCGCGCATTGGGAGGGCGACCACGCATCCGGCGTCCGCGCCTTCGCTGCGCTGTCGCGCGCGGTTTCCCCGGATGTGCGCGCCCGTTCGGGCTTTCTGCAGAACGCCTACCCCCGCGCTTTCCCGCAGGATGTCGCCGCCGCGGCGAAGAAAACCGGTTTGGATGCGGCGGTGATCTGGGGCGTCATGCGGCAGGAGAGCTTGTACGAACCGGATGTGACGAGCGTGGCCGGGGCGTACGGCCTGATGCAGCTCATGCCCGCGACCGGGCGGAGCGAGGCCAAGAAGATGGGCATGGCCGAGGATGCCTACCGCAACCCGACGCACAATATCCTGCTCGGCGCGAATCATCTGGTGGGCCTGATCGCGCGCTTCAAGGAGCACCCGCTGGCCTACGCGGCCTACAACGCGGGGGGATCGCCGGTGACGCGCTGGAGCCGGGAGCCCATCGCCGACATGGCGGAATGGGTGGAGGACATCGGCTATCGCGAGACGCGCGGATACGTCAAGGCCGTTATGCGCAACGTCCGGATGTATCGGTTGCTGTATCCGGAAAAGCGCGCCGCGCCCGCGTCGGACGATGTGGGGAAGGCCGAGCAAGCCGGGGAAAAGCTGCCGTGACGCGGACCGCGGGAAAGGACGTCGATCCCGTCGCGCGCGTCGCGGCTTTTCTCAAGGAGGTCGGCTGCGGTGCGGAGATCACCCGCACGGGGGAGACTATCTTCACGGTGGACGACGCCGCGCGGGCGGTCGGCGTTCCGCCCGCCGAGATTCTCAAGAGCCTGCTCTTTTCCGTCGACGACGGTGTCGGCTGGGCCCTTGCCCTCATGTCCGGCACCAACCGCGTGCACGACAAAAAGGTAAAGCGGCTGCTCGGCGCGGCCAAACTTCGCATGGGCGCGGCGGAGGCGATCCTCGCCTACTCCGGCTTCGCGCCGGGGGGCGTGCCGCCCGTCGGCTATCCCGAACAGCCCCGCACGTTTCTCGACGAGGACCTGTTCCGCTATCCCCTCGTCTGGGCGGCCGCGGGCTCGGATCATGCGTTTTTCCCGATCGCCCCGGCGGAGCTTCTGCGGATCACCGGTGGCGCCGTCGCGGATATCCGGAAGGAATAGTCGCGGCGGAAAGCGGGAATCCCACCGAGCGCACCGCACGAACCGGCGCGCTTGCCGTGTCGTTCTGGAAACGCGCTGTCCGTCGAGTAATTCCATCACCCTTGGCGGCGTTCCTTTCTGAGGGAGGCGAGGCGTTCCGTCGTGCCAAGCTCCGGCCCCTCGACGAGGGGGCCTGTCGGCAGAGCCGACTGGGGGGGTGCTACCACGTGG
>DAIRUD010000268.1:0-3506 GCA_036803565.1 Synergistaceae bacterium
GAGAAGAGGGGCGAGTTCGTTCTCGAATCCCGCGGTGCCACCCTCTTTGATCCGGCGATGCCGGACCCGCTCGTTGCGGTTCTGTGTCGGGAACCTCCCGGACGACCTACTTGGCGCGTGTGCGCCTTTCTTCGGCGTCAGCTCAAGGGTACGGGTTTTGCGCTGCTACCTTCGTCCTCTGCGAGAAATGCTTTCAGCCGCGGCATTTCCTCTCTGTCGCCGGTACGAGGGCCCATGTCCCTATCGTCGCTTCGCATATTCGGCCAATTCTGCCGGACCTGCATCGGACTCGTCGCAACATCGCGTGTACGGACACTACCCTCACCTCCTGACGATAAAACCCGCAGCATATTCCACCACGATGCAAGGATTCTATCACGCATCGCACAGTTGTCAAGACACGTCTCCGCATTCGCGGCGGCTAGAGCCCGTAGTGCTTCCCGATTTGCTCCAGCGCCTCGACCCAGGGCGCATAGGCCCCCTTGCCGCGCAGGTGTTTCAGCCCCAGCTCGTTCATCCCCTGCGGCGTGCTGTTCTCGACCAGAAAGGCTTCGACGTCCTCGGTGCAATCGCTCCGCATGAGGGCGGAGAGCGCCTCGTTCATGAAGGTCGTGTAGCGAAGCGCGCTCTGGAAATCGATCCCTTTGCCCACCGCCCAGCCGACCATCTCTCCGACGACCCCGTAATACGACACCATCATACCCGTGATGGCGGCGAGAATCTCCAGATCCCGCTCGGTATCGACCTTGACCACGGCACCCAAGAGGGACAGCAGCTCCTCGCAGAGCGCGTCGCCGCCGTACAGGACCACGGGTCCGATGCGGCGGGCAGCGAAGGGAAGCGGCACGGCGCGGGCGACGCCGCGCGCCGGAGCAAACCAGGGCGCGCTTTCCTCGATCTTGATCCCGGCCGCGATGTGGATAATGCGGTTCTCCTTCCGGAAACGCAGGGTCGGCGCAACCTCCCGCAGAACCCTGGGCAGCAACGTCGGAAAGACGACGTCGGCGCGCTCGATCACCTCCTGATTGGAGGCGGCGACCACGACCTTGTCCGGATACGCTTCCCGCAGGGCACGCGTACGCCCCTCGTCGATATCGAACACATACACCTTCCCGTCGAAACCGCCGCCGGCACAAAAACCCTTGGCCAGCGCCGTCGCGATCCCGCCGGTGCCGATAAAGCCAACGTCTACTTTCATAATGCCCTCCCCTTTGCGACTGCGCGCGTTTTTGGACGATGTGCCATCGGCATATTCTACCGCTTCCCGTACCATTCCGAGAACTTCCGCATTCCCTCGACGAGCTTCTTTTTCAGAGACTCCGAGACGACGAGCGGCACGAGAGGATCGTCGCTGCTGAAATCCGCCTTCCGTGCGGCGCGCTTGCGTAGGCCGGGATAGCCTCGGCTTTATCCGCAATATCCCTCTCGCGCTTTCCTTCGCAATATGATATTGTTTTAAATAAGCTATGGCGGCGAGAATTTGCGTCTTTCCGACCGTGGCGGGACAGATCCGGTCCTCCGCTTGCGAGAACATCGTTCTTGCGGACCGAGGCGACAGGCTATACCGCCGTTCCCCCGAAATAAAGGTGGGAATGTAAGTTGTCGCGCTCGGGAAAAGCGCGATTTTTGTTTTCTTGCCGACCGGCGAAGATCGCCCGAGGGGGGGGTGTGCGTGCAGCGAATTGCGTTTATCGGAGCCATTCTGGAAGAACCGGAAAAGACGCAGGGGGAGTTCAACAACGTCGTCGCGGCGTTTCGGCATATGCTCCGCAGCAGGCTGGGGACGCCGTTGCCGGAGGGCGTTTCCGTCGTCTCGCTGATCGTCACCGGCGAAGTCGACGAGATCAACGCCCTCACCGGGCGACTGGGGCAGATTCCCAACGTACAGGTGAAGAGCGCGATATCGAAGAAGGAGTTTTAGCGGCCGCAGCGCGGATCTCCGCGGCCGGGCCTCGCGAACCCGGTGCGGACGGACTTCCGCGCAAGCGTTGCCACGACGATACCGGGAGGGATGGCAATGGATATGACGATCGACAGGCTCTGGATGGAGCGGATTCTCGCGGACGCGAAAGGGACGCCGCCGGAAAAACTGGACGAGATCCTCGACCGCGCGGACGGCCTCAAGGGGCTGGAGCCGGAGGACGTCGCCGCGCTGCTGACGATGGAATCCCCCGCGCACGAGGCCCGGATGTTCCGTATCGCCGGGAAGATCAAGGAGCAGATCTACGGCGAGCGCGTCGTCATGTTCGCGCCCCTCTACGTCAGCGACTATTGCGTCAACAAGTGCCGCTACTGCGGCTACCAGTGCGACAACCAGTTCCCGCGCCGCCGCCTGACGATGGACGAGGTGCGGCGGGAGGCGGAAATCCTCGAGCGCATGGGGCACAAGCGCCTGGCCCTGGAGGCGGGCGAGGACCCCGTGCACTGCCCCGTCGACTATATCCTCGAATGTATCGAAACGCTGTACGCGATGAAGGTCGACTCCGGCGAGATCCGCCGCGTCAACGTCAACATCGCGGCCACGACGGAGGAAAACTACAAGAAGCTGCACGACGTCGGCATCGGGACGTATATCCTCTTCCAGGAGACCTATCACGAACCGACGTACAAGCGGATGCACGAGGCGGGGCCGAAATCGAACTTTCAATACCACCTCACGGCCTTCGACCGGGCGATGCGCGCCGGGATCGACGATGTCGGCGGCGGCGTACTCTTCGGCCTGTACGACTACCGGTTCGAGGTGCTCGGCCTGATGCTGCACAACCAGCACCTGGACCGCACGTACGGCGCGGGCTTCCACACCATCTCCGTGCCGCGCCTCCGTCCGGCGCCGGGTATGGACCTGTCGGCCTACGCACACATCCCGGCCGACGAGGAGTTCAAGCGCATCGTCGCGACGATCCGCCTGGCCGTGCCCTATACCGGCATGATCATCTCCACGCGCGAATCGCCGGAGATGCGCCGCGAGCTGATCCGCATGGGCATCTCGCAGGTCAGCGGCGGATCGAGCGTCGAGGTCGGTGGCTATGCCAGCCGCGAGGAGGGCGGGGAACAGTTCGAGGTCTCGGACAACCGCAGCGCACAGGACGTCATGCGCTGGCTGATGGACGAGGAACTGGTGCCCAGCTTCTGCACGGCCTGCTACCGCAAGGGCCGCACCGGCGATCGCTTCATGTCCCTCGCCAAGAGCGGCAACATCAAGAACGTCTGCCTGCCCAACGCCCTGATGACGCTCTGCGAGTACATGATGGACTACGGCGACGACGCCTTCCGCACCCAGGCCGACGCGCTCATCGCGAAAAACATCCCCAAGATCGCCAACGAGCGGATGCGGGAATTGACCGTGAAAAACATCGAAAAGATCAAAAGAGGCGAGCGGGATCTCTTCGTATAGCGATCCCCAACGCTCCGGGAATGTCGTCGCGAAACATCCGAAATGAAACTCCCCGAAGGATAAACGTTCCAGCGCCTGAGTCGCGAACCGTCGGCCGCCCGGAGGAAAAAGT
>DAIRUD010000269.1:0-3447 GCA_036803565.1 Synergistaceae bacterium
GCTCCGCCATGTGGGTGCCGGATTTGTCGGCGCGGCTGGCGAAGGGTGTTTTTTTCTCCGCAATGACTTTGAATGCTTCGGCTACGGGTTTGCCCTTTATCCCCGCCGGGTCGTCCGTCGGCCCGAGAACGACGAAGTCGTTGTACATGACCTGTCTGGGGTTCACACCGAAACCGCCCTCCACAAACGCTTTCTCCTGCTCCGGGTCATGGGTCAGGACGACGTCGACGTCGCCGTTGCGTCCGTATTCGAGGGCTTTGCCCGTGCCGACCGAGACCCATTGGATGTCGATGCCCGTATCGGCGAGAAGGATGGGCTGCAGATAATCGAGGAGGCCCGTGTTGTCCGTGCTGGTCGTCGTGGCCATGCGGAGCACCGGGGCTTTCGCCGCGCCGATAGCCGCACCGGCGAGAGCGATGGAGAGCAACAAAACGATAAGCGATACCGCGACGTGTCTTTTTTTCATTTACAAAAACCTCCTTGGGTCGAATTTATATAACACGATGGTTTTACTTGTGCATCGTCTTGTGCGGTTGGCCGAACCGCACGCAACGAAAGCATCCCGACTGTACGGCCTCCTCCCCGGCGGAAACGCCCGTGAGGACTCGAATCTCCCGGCCGATTGCTTCCCCAATGGTCGATCCATGCGACATCTCGATGTCGATTCGTTCGGAGGCGGCGTTTTCCCGGGGAGAATGGCGCGCGTCTGTACTTGCTACATTCGCCGATTGGGGGCGTTGCGCGGAGGAGAGGGGCCGGAGAGATAAAACCGTTTCCATACGATTGCTCGAAGGTGGGTATCAGGAATATACAACATATTGCTTTCTCCTTTCCGCAATGGGAGGCAAGGCGGTTTCCCACCGTACCCGACGGCCTTTCGCCTGGGGCGGGCCCTTTTCGGCGAGTAGGCTCGGAGAACGTGATATCGGTTCGATTGGAATCACGAAGGGAGTATAACACGCATTTATTTTTAGAAATAGATGGGTTCGCTCAATTGCAGAGATTTATTCCGGTTATATGTCGAGAACAAGAAAAATTGTAAGTCAGTTGCAACTCAGCGTTTTGCCCATTCGGTCCCGCATATGCGGAAGCGTGTTCCGCACTTCTCCAACGAAGAAGGAGTGTTGCTTTCTCCGTACTTCTGCGAAGAAGGCGGCAGATATAACGCCCATGCGTCGGCTTCGCGCTGCGCGGTACGTACGCTGAGCGGATTGGTGCGTTATCTCCTCGCTTCTTCCGTCAAAGGCTCCCTCGAGAGCGGGAAATAAATACGGAGATGCGTGACCGATTTCAAGGCGTCGTCCACTTTCCCCTCCGCGACGGGCAGGTGTTGCCAATGGCCGCCGTCCAGCCTCGCGAGGACGAGCGGTTTTCTCCCGTAGGTCGACCAGATATCCCAAAGCTGTTCGCCCTCCGCCGTGCCCGGTACGAGGCCGCCGTGAAAGAGAGGGTAAGTGCCGCCCATCGGGGATTTCCCGTCGGCGGGGCCGAGGATCATCCATTGCGTTGCGGACCAGGCGCCCTGCATTTCGCTCGAGGAGAGCGCATGGTCCCAGGGGATGATCTGGAAGCCGCCGGTGTGCCCCCTCGGGCATGTGCTGACGTCGACGACGCCGGAATGATTGGCGCGGATGCGCCCGGCGTCCTGGAAGAGCGTTCCGCCGAAACGGCCGACGCCCGCGACCGGCCTGATGACGCGCGCGACAAGCGTCGCCCCGTTGCGGTCCCACGCGGTCACGCGGCCGCCGGGGCGGTTCTCGAAGTCGATCATATACGGCATATCTTCTTCATAGACGCGGAACAGCAGGGCGTCGCCCTCTTGCGGGAGCGGCACTTCATTCAGGGGCCGGGGTGCGCTTCCCGGCGTTTCGAGCAGTATGGCGGTCCCGACTGGGGGGGCCCACGCACCGAAAAACCCGGTCCCGGCGGGAGAATCGAGGACGATTGCCGCCCCCGCGCCCGCCGCCGGAGCGATGGTCTCCGCCGGGATGACGCTCATCGTCCGCCCCTTTCCGTCCTCGACGCCCATCAGGATGTGTAGGGCGTTGACCGCGCTGGCCGTGACGGCGCCCGGTTTTCCCCAGGCGCTTGCCGTATAGCTGGGCCAGCGCGTCTGTTCGGGGAGTTTGACCACGTGTCCGAGCTCGAAGATCCGTCCGTCGGCGGTGCGGGCCGTCGCCGTTTCGGCGACGCGAAAGGGGATGCGCACCTCGTAGAGGAAGTGCGATGCGGCGTGTGCCGGCGGTATCGCCGCCGCGAACAGGATCGTCGCGATCGCACAGAAAAAGATCCTTGCGGGCAGTGTCCTAGTCATGACGATATCGTCCCTCCGACTGTGGCGGCGTTAGAAAAATGCCGAAATTTTACCGAGAACCCAATCCACGGAAGGCCAGCGGAGCGGGGCGAACCAAATCGCCCAAATATTCGCCAGAGCGTGGAAGAGCGTCGACGTGGATATATTACCATGCCGTTCGCGCAAACAACCCATAACGAAACCGGGAAAGAATACCGCGAGAAGGAAGAGGGAGTGTGCGACGAAAATATGTGCGCTGGCAAAGAGCGCGCTTGTTAAAGCGATCGCGCAGAATGCCCCCGTTTTTTTCCGCAGGAGTCGCTGCAACCAGCCGCGAAAAAATATTTCTTCGATAAACGCCGCGGACAGCCCGGCCGTCGCGAGGCGCAGGGTGCGCGCAAGGCCGCTGCGGCGCGGCAGATCCTCGAAGGGCCAGTGCATGGAGACGAAAGTCAGCGGCAGGAGGACGAGCGCCGTGGTCAGAAGGCATTCGAGAAGTGCTCGCCGCGAGGGTTTCCAGGTAAACCCGAAAGCTGCCGGATCCTCTTTGTTCGCAAGGTGCCGCAAATAGGGGAAGGCTAGGACGAGACCCGCCAGCGCGGGAAGAACCTGCTTGAGAAAAAAGTCCATTGTGGGGGGCGAAGGAATGTCCGAGTCAGTTTTCGACGGCGCAGTCGGAGCAAACCCCGTACATGAAGATGTCCGTGTTTTCGATGGCGGCGATCCCACCGTGGCCGCTGATGCGGGAAATGGCCGTAAAGTCGATGGGAACGTCGATGATCTTCTTGCACGACCTGCACATGAAATGCCCGTGCGGCGAGGTGTTGGGGTCGAAATAGACTTTTTTGTCGTCGATGGAAAGAATGCGCAGGATCGCGGAGTCGGCCAGCAACTGCGTTGTGCTGTACACCGTGGCGATGGACAGCGTCGGGTATTGCGGTTTGAGCTCCATAAATATCTGCTCCGCCGACGGATGATCGGTCCGCCCCTCGAAGGATTTCAAAATGGCGACCCTCTGGGCCGTTATCTTTGCGCCCGCCTCCTGTAGCTGCCGAATTCCTTCGTCGACCGTCAACATCACGCGTCCCCCGTTTCCAATTACGAACCGTAATAATTTTATTCTGACAATATTATAATCGACTTTCCGTTTTTGT
>DAIRUD010000270.1:0-3445 GCA_036803565.1 Synergistaceae bacterium
CGCCGCCCGGCGTCGGCGCGTCGCTCGCAAGCTCCGCCAGAAAATTCTCCACCGATGTCTTGAACAAATCCATCTCGCACCTCCGTAATTATTCGATCAACATGGCATCGCCGAAGGAGAAGAAACGGTAGCCGCTCCGCACGGCTTCGGCGTATGCGCGCATCGCGTATGCGTATCCGGCAAACGCGGCGACGAGCATCAGGAGCGTGCTCCTGGGCAGGTGGAAGTTGGTGATCAGGGCATCCACGGCGCGGAACGCGTAGCCGGGGCGGATGAAGATGTCCGTCTCCCGCTCGCCCGCCGCGATGCGTCCCTGCGCGCCCGCAAAGGACTCCAGCGTCCGCACGGAGGTCGTGCCGACCGCGACGATCCGCCTGCCCGCGGCGCGCGCCCGGTTCAGGCGTTCGGCCTGCTCGGCGCCGATCCGGCAGCGCTCGCTGTGCATCCTGTGTTCGCGCACGTCGCGCACCTTCATCGGGCGGAACGTGCCGATGCCGACGTCGAGCGTGACGTACTCCGTCTCCACGCCCATCGCCCGCAACTCGTCCAGAAGGGCCTCGGTGAAGTGCAGGCCCGCCGTCGGCGCGGCGACCGACTGCCGTTTCGCGGCGTCGGCGTACACGGTCTGGTAGCGTGCATCGTCCGCCCGCGTTTGCTTGATGTAGGGGGGCAGGGGCAGGCGGCCGCACCGTTCGAACAGCGCCTCCTGCGGAATGTCCGCGGAGAGGCGCACCAGCCGCATTCCGTCCTCGATCCGCGCTCCGATCTCCACGACGTGCCCACCGGCCAGACGGACTCGCGTGCCGGGCGGGAGTTTGCGCCCCGGACGCACCAGCGCCCGCCAGACGTCCGGCTCCCGCGCCGCATCGGGCTGGGAGAGGCAGAGCACCTCCGCCTGCGCGCCGGGAGCATCCGGGCCACGCCCCTCGCCGATTTTTTCTCCCAGCAGGCGGGCGCACAGGACGCGCGTATCGTTCAGGACCAGCACGTCGTCCGCGCGCAGGAGCGCGGGCAGATCGGAGAACGTCCTGTGTGCGATCCCGCCCCCCGCGCGCGTAAGATGCATCAGCCGCGAGGCATCCCGGCGCTCCGCCGGATTCTGGGCGATCCTGTCCTCCGGCAGGTCGTAATCGTAGCTTTCGACGTCGAAGAGGTCCGGGGGCGGGTTGTCCGCTCCCGGCGACCTTACGCCGCTATTTTGCAATTTGCGTCCCGGGGAAATAGTGCTCCAGGATCGCGGCGCAATCCATGCCCGCGTCCGCCATCGCCTTCGCGCCCCACTGCGACATGCCCACGCCGTGCCCCCACCCCTTGCCGCGAAAGACGAAACTTCCGTAGGATGTCGTCGGGGCCGGTGTCGCGGGGCGGGGCGGCGTACTCGTCGGCGGGGTCGCGGGAGCCGCCTTGCCGGCCATGCGCTGGAGGCCGATCTTCAGATATTCCTCGCGCTTCCCGGGGTTCATCAGCATGTCGAACAGCTCGTCCTTGGTGAAGATATCGGCCCGCGTCATCTCGACCAGCGGGTCCTCGCCGCCGCCGAAGGAGGGCATGGGTGCTTCGGCTTTCGCCGGTGTCGGCACGGGGGCCGCCGTCGATCCCGGCGTTCCGGCGCCCGCCCCGGCGACGGTGAAGTTCGTGCTCTTGACCGTGCTGCTGCCCGCCGCCATGCGGAAGGCGTGGGCGCTGACCTCCGCCGCGCCCCGGTCGCCGCGAACGCGAAGCATGACCGCCCGGCCGGCGGAATCCTTCTGGCAGACCTCGACGCCGCGCACCGTCCCCACGTCCTGCCCCATCTTGCCCATTATCCGGCCGACCTGCGCGGCGCTCAGCGCCAGCTGCCAGCTGGAGTTGGGCGAGGTGTAGGCGATGCGCTCGGGGCGGACCTGCAAGTACGGCCGCGTGCCGCCCCAGACGTGGGCGATGTCCGCGGTCGCCCCGCCGCTGTCCGAATGATAGAAGATGTCGGCGGGCGCGCCGTTCCAGGCCAAAATCTGCCCCTGCGTCGCCGCCACCGCGCTGTCCGTGCGCGGGTGCTCGGCGTTGACGCCGCGATAGACCTGCGAGTTCTGCGTGGCGCAGAGGTCGAAGCCGCGCGCGGCGAAGCGCCCGCGGTTCTTCACCGCGTACGTCCGCGCCAGGATCGCCTGCGCCTTCAGCGCCTCCATCGGCCAGGCCTCGTTCATCTCCATCTTGAGAATGCCGCGGACGTAGCTCTCCAGATCGACGGCATTGACGACGGTGATGCCCTTCTGTCCCGGGACGATCGTCAGCGATCCGCGATAGCGGGTCTTGTCCCAGCCCAGGCCGCTCTTGGCGCGCACCTGCACCGGCAGCGCGAGGCGCTTGTTGCCCACCGTCACCGTTCCCCCGGCGGCGGTGACCGTCGCGCCGTTGCCCACGGAGAGCTTCGTCCCCTTGGCGTCCTGCAGCGCCAGTCCGCTGCCGAGGAGCTTGCCGGAGGCGACGTTCTCGGCCACGCCGATCTTCATGACGAGATCCTGCGCCGCGTCGGCCGCGCCGCACGGGGCGAAGAAGCCGAGGAAAAGCGCCGCCAGAAAGACGGCGCCGAAAAGGACCGCGCCATACTTGCGCACGACTGCGCATCGGTTACAGAAAACCATATTGCATATCCCCCTATACTTCCGCAAAAGCGTGCGATATACCTGGAACGTTTTTACTTCGCGGGGCTCCGCCCCGAACAAGAACTTCCCGGCAGGAGATTGCGATCCCCTGCACCCCTGTATCCGCAGTGCAATACATTGATGTGGATCCGCTCGCAACAACGTTTCGACGTCGGTTCGCGCCGAGATTCGTCAGCCCTATTTTCCCCCGAAGCGGGAGATCAGGTTGAGGATCAACGTGAGCACGACGCTCACCACGATCATCGTCGTGAAGGGCGCGAAGACCTTGACGTTCTTCCCCTGCCAGGATACGTCCCCCGGCAGGCGACCGAGCGGCAGGCCGAAGCGCGCGGCCGCCCAGACCAGCGCCCCCGCGAGGAAGAGCAGCGCCCCCGCCGCCATCAGCGTTTTGCCCAGGCCACCCATCAGACGATCCCCTCGTCCTCCAGCAGCGCCCGCTGGCGGAACTGCGCGGAGGGCCCTACGCCCATATATTCGTACGTGTTGCGGGTCGCCCGGCGACCGCGCGGCGTGCGCTCCAACAGGCCCTTCTGGATCAGGTAGGGCTCGTAGATGTCCTCGATCGTCTGCGCGTCCTCGTTCAGCGCCGCCGCCAGCGTCGAGAGGCCGACCGGGCCGCCGTCGAAGAGCTCGGTCAGCGCGCTGAGGAACTTGCGGTCCTGCTCGTCCAGCCCCTGCGCGTCGACCCCCAGCATATCCAGCGCCGCCTTCGCCAGTTCGATCTCGATCCGGCCCTGCTCCCGAACCTGCGCCACGTCGCGCACCCGGCGCAGCAGGCGCAGGGCGACGCGCGGCGTGCCGCG
>DAIRUD010000271.1:0-3432 GCA_036803565.1 Synergistaceae bacterium
TCCCACACTTTTCTCTCTTCACCGCATTGGGGGGCGTTTCGCCCCCCACCTTTGTGCCGAAGCCCGCATCGCCGCCGCGGCCTGTAATTGGTCAGGAGACGACGGCTTGCGCGTGAAGGAGCGGGGCGTTTTCGCCCCGGTGCCGCGGAAATGCGGTATTTGACAATTGCCTCCGGGCGTGCGACGGGATATCGCATGCTCCGCTTCCGGCGCGACGGCGCCGGGTCGGCGCCGCAGGCAGGGAGGGTAAGCGCGGAAATGAACTACATCACCGAGGGGTTTTTTCAGGCGATCGGTTTGATCCTGTCGATGAACGAGGAGACGTGGTCCGCCGTGACCGTTACCTTGAAGCTCACGGCGCTCTCTATGTTCGTCACCCTTTCGGCCGGGCTTCCGCTGGGTTTTCTGCTCGGCTATTTCGATTTTCGCGGCAAGCGCGCCGTCCGCACGGTCGTCGATACGTTGCTCGCGCTGCCGACGGTCGTCGTCGGCCTGCTCGTCTACGCCTTCATTTCCAACCGGGGGCCGCTCGGTTCCTATCAGTTGCTCTTCACGATCCGGGGGATGGCGGTCGGGCAGACCATTCTCGCCCTGCCCATCGTCGTCGCGCTGACCGCGAGCGCCGTCGAGAGCCTGGACAACCGCCTCAAGGCGACCCTGGCGACGCTGGGCGCGGGCGGATGGCGGATGGCGGCGTCCTGTTTGACGGAGTGCCGCTTCGCCCTCCTGGTTGCCGCGATGACGGCCTACGGACGGATCGTGGCCGAGGTCGGCGTCTCGATGATGCTCGGCGGCAATATCAAGTGGCACACGCGGACGATCACCACGGCCATCACGCTCGAGACGGGGAAGGGCGATTTCGCGCTGGGTATGGCCTTGGGCATCCTGCTGCTGGCCGTTTCCTTCGTTCTCAACGCCGCCCTCTCCTTCCTGCGCCGCCGCGCGGAGGTACAGCAATGAGCGACGAGCGCGCCATCTACGCCCTCCGCCGCCTGACACACCGCTACGGGAAGCATCCTGCGCTGGACATCGAGACGCTGGATATCCCGGCCGGCGGCGTGGTCGGCCTGATCGGGCCCAACGGCAGCGGGAAGTCGACGCTGCTGAAGGTGCTCGCTTTCCTCCAGCCGCGCCGCACGGGAGAACTGTTTTTCGAGGGGGCGGAGACCGCCGGGCGCGAGCGCGCGCTGCGCCGCGAGGCGACGCTTCTCCTACAGGAGCCGTACCTCCTGCGTCGTTCCGTGTATGAAAACATCGCCTACGCGCTGAAGCTGCGCAAGCTGCCGACGGCGGAGGTCGCCGCGCGCGTGGCCGACTCGCTGGAGCGCGTGGGCATGCGTCCGGAGGATTTCGCGTCGCGCCCGTGGTTCCGCCTTTCCGGGGGGGAGGTCCAGCGGATTTCCCTCGCGGCGCGGCTGGCGCTGCGTCCCAAGGTGCTGCTGCTGGACGAGCCCACGGCCAACGTGGACGAGGCCAGCGCCAACCGGATCAAGGAGGCCGTCTGGCGGGCCTGGAGCGACTGGGGCACGACGATCGTCGTCGCGACGCACGACCTCGTCTGGCTCTACGAGGTCGCGACGCGCATCGTCGCCCTCTATCGCGGGCGCGTTATCGGGGATGGCGCCGAGAATATCGTCCAGGGCGACTGGGTGCGCGGCGAGGGTGCTGCACTGCTCTCCGTCCGCAGCCAGGCGCTGCGGGCGGATCTGCCGGAGACGGGCATCCCGTTGGAGAGCGCCCTTCTGAACCCCTCCAGCATCCGCATTGCCGATCCCGATGCGGAAGAAGCGGGGAACGCGTCGGACGACAAGCGCAACCGCATCTCCGGTTCCGTGACGCAGATGTCCATGGAGCGCGCCACCGGGCAGGTGCTCGTCGTGGCGGATTGCGGCGGTCTCGTTCTGCGCGCCCGCCTCTCCCTGGATGCCGCGCGGGCGGCGCACCTCTATCCGGGCAAAGCCGTTCTTCTCCTCTTTTCGCCCGCCGCCGTCCGTTTTTTATAGGCCTTTCCGCTCCGATTCCCTTCCATCTTTATCCTTCGTGCCGAGAAGACTGTAAGAGGCGGCAACGCCGGTAACTTCGACATTTACTTTTGGATAGGGCTCCTGTAGTATCGAGGCGGGACAGTACGGGAAAAAACTCGACAGGGGGGAGATCGCATGAACGGAAACGAGGGCGTTTACGTCGGCTCGGAGGTCGGCAAACTCGAGCGGGTTTTCCTCCACAGGCCAGGCAAGGAACTGAAGCGGATCACCATCGACAACAAGGACGACCTCTTGATCGACGAGATCATCTGGGCCGAGCGGGCGGCGCAGAACCACGACGCGTTCGCCGATCTCCTGCGCGCACACGGCGCGGAAGTCGTCTATTTCCAGGATTGCCTTACCGACGTCGTGCGGGACGAGGGCGTACGGAGCGAGCTGATCGAGGACGCGCTCAACCGCGAGACCCACGATTTCAATCTGCGCGACGCGCTGAAACGCATCGTCATGGAGATGACGCCCGCCGAGGTCGCGGAGACGTTGATCGGCGGGATGACCAAGCTGGAGGCGGGACGACGCATCGGCGGCGGGCTGAAAAGCCTGACCTTTGCCGCGGCGGACGATCATGCTTTTTTCTTCCGCCCCTTGCCGAACCTGTATTTTCAGCGCGACCCCTTTTTCTTCGTACGCAACGGCGTCGTGCTGAGCGCGATGCGCTTCATCGCCCGCCAGCGAGAGCCGCTGTACGCGAAATATATTTTCAAACATCATCCGCTCTTCCGGGGCGTGAAGATCATCTTCGGCGCGGACATGCGGGAGTGCTCGCACCCGAACGTCATCGAGGGCGGGGATTTTCTCGTGCTCGACGAAGACTGCGTCGCGATCGGTGTCAGCCAGCGCAGCAAGGCCGGGACCATTCAGGCGGTCGGCCGCCAGCTCGCCCGGCAGGTCGGCCTGAAAAAAATCCTCGCCGTCGACATCCCCGACCGGCGCGCTTACATGCACCTCGATACCGTCTTCACGATGGTCGATCGCGATGCCTTCACGATCTACCCGGACGTGCACAAGCGCATGCGGGTGTGGGAGCTCGCGTACGAGGAGGACGGCCGCCTCGTCGGCCTTACGGAATCGGACGACGTCTTCGACAGCCTGAAGAGGCACCTGCGCCTCGACCGCATCCGCTGCATCGAGACCGGCGGCGGAGATCCCGTCGAAGCCGCCCGCGACCAGTGGAACGACGGGACCAACACCTTCGCCATCGCGCCCGGCGTCGTCGTGACCTACGAGTGCAATATTGTCTCCAATCGGGCGTTGCGGGACAACGGGATCGCCGTCCACGAGATCAACGGTTCCGAGTTGGGCAAGGGGCGCGGTGGTCCCCGCTGCATGTCCATGCCGTTGAAGCGCGCGAAATAAGGTCGCGGGGGCGCTGCCCCCGCACCCCCGCAAG
>DAIRUD010000272.1:0-3423 GCA_036803565.1 Synergistaceae bacterium
AAGGGAGCGGCGGCCGCCGCTGCGCCGTCGTCCGCCCCCAGCATGACGGCGAGGTAGGTGCGGAACGCGGCGAACAGGACGAACATGAAGACGAGCGACAGCATTTGCGTCGATATCGCGCGTCCAACCTCTTGAGCGGAAACGCGCGCAAAGGGGGCCGCGCGCTCCCGCCGCAGCCTCCAGTAGAAATACGCGGCGATTGCCGCGGAGCAGGCGGCGATCGCCGCGCTCGACCTGGCCGCGAGGGTCATGGCGGCCATGCTGGCCAGCAGGATGTAGCCCGCGGAGCGCAATCCGACCGCGTCCGGCACGGCTTGCGGCCGAACCGCGTCGTCAACGCCCGCCGCGACGGCCGTCCCGCGCAGGGCGGTCGCTTCCTCGGTCATGCCCGCTCCCTGTCCGACCGCGCGCGCAGACGCCGGATCATATCCTCGGTCATGCTCGCGAGGTCGTACTTCGGATGAAACCCCCACTCCTCGCGGGCCGCGGTGCAGTCCAGCGAGTCGGGCCAGGAGTCCGCGATTTTCTGCAGGACCGGGTTGACGTCGTATTCGATGACGAAGTCCGGGATGTGTTTGCGGATTTCCGCCGCGATCTCCTCCGGGTCGAAACTCATCGCCGAGGTGTTGAAGGCGTTCCAGTGGACGAACTTGTCCGGATCGGCCTCCATGATCTGCAAGACGGCGTCGAGGGCGTCCGGCATGTACATCATGTCCATATAGCTGCCGGGTGCGATGGGGCAGGTATAGCGCCCCCGCCTGACGGCGTCGTAGTAGATGTGCACGGCGTAGTCCGTCGTGCCGCCGCCCGGCAGCGCCTCGTAGGAGATGAGGCCGGGAAAGCGCAGGCCTCGGACGTCCACGCCGTACTTGATATGGTAGTAATCGCAGAGCAGTTCGCCGGAGACCTTGGAGATGCCGTAGATCGACGTCGGGCGCTGTACGGTGTCCTGCGGCGTGTTTTTGGCCGGCGTGCTGGGGCCGAAGGTGGCGATGGAGCTGGGGAAGAAGACCGCCGTTCCCTTGATGCGGGCCACCTCGAGGATGTTGTAGATGCCCTGGATGTTGATCTCCCAGGCGAGCTGCGGGTACGCCTCGCCCTTGGCGGAGAGAATGCCCGCCATGTGGATGATGGTGTCCGCCTCCGTGCGCTCCATGGCCTCGTGGACCATGTTGGCGTCGCGCACGTCGAGGATGCGGAAGGGCCCCTCGGCGTCGCCGGGGAGTTCCCGGATATCCGACGCGACGACCTCGTCCGTGCCGTAGATCCCGCGCAGCTTGCGGACCAGCTCCACACCGATCTGGCCGTTGGCGCCGGTGACGAGAATGCGCTTCATGCGCCGATCACCCCCATCTCCCGGCCGACGGCCGCGAATTGGGCGATGCCCTCGTCCAGGTCGTCACGCGTATGGGCCGCCGAGACCATGACGCGGATGCGCGCCGTCCCGCGCGGGACGGTGGGAAAGGCGATGGCCGTCGCGAAGACGCCCCGCTCGAATAGCTTCGCGCTGAAGGCCTTGGCGTCGGGTGCGTCGCCGATGATGACCGGCGTGATCGGCGTTTCGCTGGCGCCGACGTCGAAGCCGAGGCGTTTCAGCTCCGCCTTGAGGTAGTTGCCGTTGTCCCACAGCCTGCGTACGAGGTCGTCGCTCTCCGACATGATCTCGACGACCTCCAGGTTCGCCGCGGCGTCCGGCACGGTCATGGCGCTGCTGAAGAGGTTCGGCCTCGCCTTCTGCCGGATGTAGTCGACGAGCGTCGCGCTCCCGGCGATCATGCCGCCGACGACGCCGAAGGCCTTGGACATCGTGCCGATCTCCACGTCCACGCGTCCGTGCAGGCCGAAGTGGTCGACGATGCCGCGTCCGCCGCGCCCCAGGACGCCCTCGCCGTGCGCGTCGTCGACGGCCACGATGGCGTCGTGTTTCTCCGCGACCGCGACGATCTCCGGCAGCTTGGCGATGTCGCCGTCCATGGAGAAGACGCCGTCGGTGATGACGAGCTTTTTGCCCGCGATGTCCGCGTACTCCCGCAGCTTCCGCTCCAGGTCCGCGACGTCGGAGTGTTCGTAGCGGACGGTTTTGGCCCGCGAAAGGCGGCAGGCGTCGATGATGGAGGCGTGGTTGAGGGCGTCGCTGAGGATGACGTCGCCCTCCGCCGTGAGCGTCGGGATGGCGGCGACGTTGGCGCAGTAGCCGCTCTGCACGACGATGGCCGCCTCCGCGCCCTTGAACTCCGCCAGTCGCCGTTCGAGATCGAGGTGGATGCGCATCGTTCCGGCGATGGTGCGGACGGCGCCCGGTCCGACGCCGTACTTTCGCATCTCCTCGCGCACGCGCGTCAGGACGCGCGGGTCGTCGGCCAGCCCGAGATAGTTGTTGGAGCAGAGGTTGAGGTAGCGCTTCCCCGCCATCTCGATCCACGCGCCCTGCGGGCCGTCCAGCGTGCGGATCGTGCCGTACAGGCCTTCCGCCTTCATGCGCTCCAGCTCTTCGGTCATGAACTTCATCTTTGCGGACACCTGCGTATCCTCCCGTCGATTTCGCGGATCTTCCGCGTTTTGCATTTCATCTGCGCCAATCGCTTTGGCAAAATATACTCTAGGTCGCAGGGTCGTACAAGGTAATTTTCGCAATCGTCGCGGGCGTTTGGCGGCGATATGCAAATTGCCGCGCGGATGGCCGCGATCGGCGTTTCCCGGCGCGGGATGTGCGATAATACATCATGCGGAGGCCGATCGGGTCGACGTGTTTTTTCCGCGA
The DNA here is from genome assembly GCA_036803565.1 of Synergistaceae bacterium. Taxonomy (GTDB): domain Bacteria; phylum Synergistota; class Synergistia; order Synergistales; family Synergistaceae; genus DAIRUD01. The sequence continues at coordinate 2,762 of DAIRUD010000272.1, forward strand.
AGCCATTTTTAAAATACCGAAACGGGGGAAATAAGATGGAACGTATGTGGAATGTCCGAAAGCACGCCGTTGGCACGCCGGGTGGGGGAGGTATCGCGACGCGGACTTGGAGCGGCCGGGCCGCGCTGTTCTGTGCGCTCTGCCTGTATGTCCTGCTCGCCGTAGTTCCCTGCTGGGGCGGGGTTTCGGAGTTCACACTGGTCTATACGACGGACGCCCACGGACACATCGTCTCCGACGCCGATTCCATCGGGTTGGACGTGGTGGCGGCGATCGCGGCGCGGGAGCGGAACGCCCTGCTGGTCGACGCGGGGGACTTTCTGCACGGCCTGCCGATCGCGGTCCTGACGCAGGGGCGCGATGTCGTGGCGCTCATGAAGGAGGCGGGGTATGCGGCCGTCGCGGTGGGGAACCACGAGTTCGACTATGGCTGCGGTGTACTGCTGCGGCGCGCCGACGAGGCCGCCGACGGGCCGCGCCCGGTGCGCCTGCTCTCCGCCAACGTGCGCAGCGGCGACTTGCCGTTGTTCGACCGGACGCTCGTTGTGGAACGGGGCGGTCTGCGCATCGGCTTCTTCGGCCTGACGCCTCCCGACACCGGCGACCTGGCCGCGGTCGGCGCGGTGGAGGGGCTGACGTTCGACGATCCGGAGGCGGCCGCG
>DAIRUD010000273.1:0-3401 GCA_036803565.1 Synergistaceae bacterium
GCAGATCGATTTTCGCTGCGCGAAAAGCGATTTGCCGCACACGGGGTCATCGAACTTTCGATTGGCACGAGGAGGGATACACATGGACGTCAACACGAAGGCCTTGAAGAAGAATGCGTTCCGCGTGACCAAGGAGCGGGGCGTCACCGCATCCCGCGTCCGCGTCCCCGGGGGACATCTGAACGCGGAATATCTCGGCCTGCTGCAGAAAATAGCCGAGACGTACGGCAACGGCACGGTGCACATCACGAGCAGGCAGGGGTTCGAGATCCCAGGCATCCCTTTCGCGGACATGCCGCGGGTCAACGAGATGCTCCAACCGATCATCGAGGGGTTGGGGATCAATCAGGAGATCCCCGGGACGGGCTATCCGGCGGCGGGGACGCGCAACGTCACGGCCTGTATCGGCAACCGGGTCTGCCCCTACGCCTGCTACGACACGACGGCGTTCGCGCAGCGGATGGAACGGGCCGTCTTCCCCAACGACCTGCACTTCAAGATCGCGATCACCGGGTGCCCCAACGACTGCGCCAAGGTGCGCATGCACGATTTCGGCATCATGGGCATGACCCTGCCGCAGTACGACATCGACCGCTGCGTCGGCTGCGGCGCCTGCGTGAAGTACTGCCGACGGAAGTCCGTCGAGGCTCTGGCGACGGTCAACGGCAAGGTCGTGCGCAACCACGGGAAGTGCATCGGCTGCGGCGAGTGCGTCCTCAACTGCCCCACGAACGCCTGGACGCGGAGCAAGCAGCGCTACTACCGCTTCACGCTCCTCGGCCGCACGGGCAAGAAGAACCCGCGCATGGGGGAGGATTTCGTGAAATGGGCGGACGAGGAGAGCATCGTCCGCGTCATCCGCAACACCTATCGCTACGTCTCCGAATATATCGACCGGACCGCCCCCGGCGGCAAGGAGCACATCGGCTATATCGTCGACCGGACGGGCTTCGACGAGTTCAAGAAATGGGCGCTGGAGGGGGTATCCTTCCCGCCGGAGGCCGAGGTCAACGAGCGGATCTACTGGAACGGGATCCAATACTGAGTGATTCTATGTTTGTGCGTCATACCCAGCAATCATCGTTCGCCTTCTGAACAGCGATTCCACAAAGATGACGGGACAGGGCGATTTTAGCAACAGCATCACAGCGATCATTCCAGTGTGCGGAGGCCGCCTTTTTCGGCGGCCTCCGGCCGTTTTCACGGTGCCCCCGCCCGCCGACCTCCCGAAAACACCACCTACAGCGGCGGGCCGAAGCGCGATCCGTCAAAGACGGGAGCAAACGCCCGTTCGGGAAATCGCGCCGACCGGCGGGGCTACCCCTTCGCCGCTTCCCTCCGAAGGCGGTATTGCACGACGTCCTCGACGGCCAGTACGGGCAATCCCCGTTCCTCCGCAAAGGCGGCGATCTCCGGCAACCGGCACATCGTCCCGTCGTCGTTGGTCAGCTCGCAGAGGACGCCCGCCGGGGACAAACCCGCCAGTTTCATCAGGTCCACGGTGGCCTCGGTGTGGCCGCGGCGTTCGAGGACACCGCCCGGCCTGGCCACGATGGGAAAGACGTGTCCGGGGCGGTGCAGATCCTCCGGCCGCGCACCCTCCGCGACGGCGGTGCGCACGGTATGAACCCGGTCGTGCGCGGAAACGCCGGTGGTTACCCCCTGCGCCGCCTCGATGCTGGTCGTGAACGCCGTGCCGTAGCGGCTGGTGTTCTCCCGCACCATCTGCGGAAGATCGAGGGCCGCCGCCTTCTCCGGCGTAACGCAGAGACAGACGATGCCGCTGCACCTGCGGATCAGCAGCGCCATCTGCACCTCGGAGAGCGTCTGCGCGGGGAAGATGAGGTCGCCCTCGTTCTCCCGGTCGAAGTCGTCGACGACCACCACGCCGCTCCCCCCGCGCAGGGACTCCAGCGCCCGCTCCATCCGCTCGCACCCGTCGTCGGACAATAAAAAAAGATCCCGGCTCATTTTTTTACCTCCTTCATAAAAAAGCCAGAATCAGGGCGGATACCTATGGCCCGCAGCGAGACCGCCGATGCAGCCGCGACCGCGGGGACATTCTCTTTCATCCGGACTATACCGTCGGTTCCGGAATTTCACCGGATCAGCCGTACTCGGACCGCCCGAGACGGCGCGCGGACTTCCCCTTCGGGGTCACCGCCGGTGGGGACTTTCACCCCGCCCTGAGAATGTCCGTATTATAACACCGCGCACGTCTACATGCCCACTCCATCCTTCGCCGCCCCGGCCTTGGCCGCGGCGAAAACCTGGGCGAAATCCCGGCCCGTCCGCTCGGCGAGCGCGCGGACGCTCTCGAACTCCGGATAGTAAAACACCGCGTCCCGCCACAAGCATTTCTTCACCGCGACCGTTCCGTAGGGCAGGTCGACCGTGACGGCCTCGCGAGCCAGCTCCGTGCGGGAAAAGGGGTACCTGCGAATGCCGATGGTCGTCGTGCAGCGAAAGACGACGTCCTCCAGCGCCGCCGCGTCCTTCGTCCGGCAGACGACGCGCAGCAGCCACCCCGGGCGGCTCTTCTTCATAAAACAGGGGATATAGTGCGCGTCCAGCGCCCCGGCGTCCAGCAGGCGCTCCATCGCCATCCCCAGCTGTTCGCCCGTGCTGTCGTCGATGTTGCTCTCCAGCAGGAGAAAATCGTCCTCCGCGTCGACACCCGCCTCCCCCGCCGCTTCGATGAGCATGGCCCGGAGGAAATTCGGCCGCCCCAGATCGCGCTTGCCCAGGCCGATGCCGATGCGGGCGACGGTGAAGCGCGGCGGCAGGGCGTCGTCGGTGCGGATCGCGGCGACGAGCGCCGCGCCGGTCGGCGTCACCATCTCCGTGCCGACGTCCTCGATCCGCAGCGGAATGCCGTGGGCGGCGACGATGTTCGCCACGGCCGGAACCGGGACGGGCAGCACGCCGTGCGCGCAGCGGATCGTTCCGTTGCCGTCCGTCAGAAAGGGAACGATCACCCGCTCGATTCCCAGGTTGTCCAGGCACCACGCGGCGCCGACGATGTCGACGATGGAGTCGATCGCGCCGACCTCATGGAAATGGACCTCCTCGATCGGGATGCCGTGGGCCTTGGCCTCCGCCTCGGCGACGATCTCGAAGGCGGCGCGGGCGATCCCGCGCGCGCGGTCCGACAATTCGGCGCGGGCGAGAATGGCCGCGATATCGCTCAGGTGCCGATGGACATGCCCCTCCCGGTGCGCTTGTCCGTGGTTGTGGCCGTGCCCATGTCCGTGCGTCTCCTCCAGCCTGACGTCGAAATCCCGCCCGGCCATCCCGCGCCGGCTGGTCGCCCTGTCGGAAGCGGTGAAACCGGGGACGCCGAGACTCTCCAGCGCGCGGTACAATCCCTCCCGATCCGCGCCGAGATCCAGGAGCGCGGC
>DAIRUD010000274.1:0-3387 GCA_036803565.1 Synergistaceae bacterium
GCGTTTAGCGGGGTGAAGGTACCGGGCGAAGGGGTCGCGGCGGCGCTGTTGCGCGGGGTATACGGCGCGGCTCCGGACGATAGGGAGACGCTGGACCCGGCGCTCGCAGCCTACCGGCGGGCATACGCCTCGATGGAGCCGACCGAGCTGCCGTACGGGGCGCATGCCCTGGGGACCGTCTGCGAGGCCGCGGGGATGCGCGCGGAGGCGCTGGCGCACTATACCGAGGCCGTGAAGAGCGGGCGGATCGAGTTGGGGATGCGCGCGCTGGTGCGTGCCGCGCCGCTGGCGGCGGACGACGCGGCACGGCGGGAGTTGCTGGAGGCGTTTTTCCGCGCAATCGACTACCCCGGCTGGAAGGATCGGATCGAGGAGTGGCCGGACAAGGCGTTGCTCGGTGCGACGGACATCGACAAACTGCGCTTTCACGACCAGTTGGACCTCGCCACCCTTACCTTGGGGCGGCATCTCTTCCCGCTGCGGACGCCGTCGCCCGATGCCGGGGGGCGCTTCGAGGCATTCGTGCGGGAGCGGCTGTACGACGGCAGGTACGTCGTGCGGCTGGAACGCTGGTGGGAGGAGTTGGCGGTGGCGCTGGAACCGGCGTTTTCCGATTTCCCGGCGAAATTGGCGATGGTCGAGCGGATTCTCGACGAGGCGATGGATCTGGGCAGGTACAGCGAATACTTCGACGAGCGGGACATTTCGCGGACGGTGCCGCGCGAGACGTACTACCGCCTGTACGCCGAGACGGGGGAGGGGCGCTGGTTGGACGAGGCCGTCGCCTCGCAGATCCGCCTGCGTCCGCGACTGGCGCCGTACGAGACGTACCTGCGCAGCGAGGTTGCCTTTATGCGCGGCGAATACCGCAGGCACCTCGACCTTCTCGTGGAGGCCATGCTGACCCATGAAACGCAGTACAGGATGACGCCGAAATCGTGGGGATACCTGCGGCGGCGGATGGACAGGTTGCGCGTTTACGTCGGCGAGCGGGACGAACGGTACTACTACGTGATGGAGTGGCACCTGGGGAAGGTGAGCGAAAAGCTGTACCAAGGGAAGTGGGACGGCCTGACGGCGGAGGAGATGCTGCGCCGGTACCGCTCCGGGGAGATCGAACCGCCGTTCGGGGATTTTCGGGACGAGGATGTGCGGGAGGTCGAGGGGCGGTAGCGCGGGGTGACGGCCGCACCGTGAGACAAGATAAAGACATCGGTCATAAGATAAAGGCGGAGAACCGGGTATCCCCAAGGGGAGCCCGGTTTTTGTATGTCTGCTTGATCGACATGTAGCGGCGATTTCCGGATTTGTGGTGAAAGGGGCCATTTCAGGCGGACATTCCGTGAGAATGATGGCATTGGGATGCATCCACCTTTGTTGTCTTTGCTCATGCATCATATACCCGTATTGTTGGGAGGGATTGTCGTGAAAAGATGGTTTTACGCGCTGGTATCCGTATTGGTCGTTTCCATCGTGGTTGTCGGGCTAACGCCGCAAGTGGCGAAAGCGTATGCGACGCGGTATGAGATCGCGTCTGCACTGGTGAGCGGATTGGAGCATCATGCCGATCTCTCAAAATTGAGCAAGACAGATAGGGATCTTGTTGTTCGTTTATTGATTGAATATTGGCATGAACTTGATGCACTAGGTTTTGATCTAGAAAAAGTGTTAACCGGTATAGGGGCCGCAATTTCACCGAAAGTGTCGCCGTTCGCAGATGTACCGGCCGACCATTGGAGTTACGATGCAATCGCACAGCTTGTTGCGCGTGGTACAGTTGCGGCGTACCATGACGGTTCGTATCGCGCTGCTGCGGGTGGTCTTGGGATGTCTTTCGGACATCCAACTCCCAATCAAGTCCCCAAGCCGACTGAGACGGCGCGGTATGGGGCGTATGTCGACAACGCGGTCAAGTCGACGCTGTTCGACCCGTACTCCACCTTCGGGCTCGACGTCAGCACGACGAGCTACGCCAACGTGCGGCGTTTTTTGCGGGCCGGACGCTTGCCGCCCGTAGATGCGGTGCGGGTCGAGGAGTTTATCAATTATTTCCCGCCCATCGCGGGGGAGCGCACGGCGGAGCCGGTCGGATCGGCGCCCTTCCGCGCGGCGTACGAGATCGCGCCCTGTCCCTGGAACGCGCGTAACGCATTGCTCTGGTTCTCGCTGACGGCGGCGGAGTTGGATTATCGGGAAGCGCCGGATGTCAATCTGGTCTTTCTCGTCGACGTATCCGGCTCGATGGACCCGCCGGAACGGCTGCCGCTGGCCAAGTCGGCGCTGAAGATACTGGTGGAGCGATTGCGGCCGACGGACCGTATCTCGTTGGTCACCTACGCCGGCTCGACCTCCGTCGTCCTGGAGGCGACGCCGGGGAGCGAAAAGGAAAAGATCCTGGCGGCCATCGAGGGCCTTGGCGCGGGCGGCAGCACGGCGGGAGCGGCGGGTTTGCAGTTGGCTTACGAGCAGGCGAGCAAGGGCTTTGTCCGGGGCGGCGTCAACCGCGTCCTGCTCTGCACGGACGGCGATTTCAACGTCGGCGTGTCGGGCACGGAAGCGTTGAAGAAGATGATCGAGCGCGAGCGGGAGGGCGGCGTGACGCTTTCGATCCTGGGTTTCGGGACGGGCAACTATAACGACGAGATGATGAGTGCGATCGCAGGCGTGGGCAACGGCAACTACAGTTACATCGACGGCATGGAGGAGGCCCGTAAGGTGTTGGACGAGGAGATGGTCTCGACGTTTGTCACGGTTGCCAAGGACGCCAAGATTCAGATGGAGTTCAACCCGGCAGTCGTCTCGCAGTATCGGCTGATCGGCTACGAGAAGCGTGCGCTGGCGAACGAGGAGTTCGCTGACGACACTGTTGACGCGGGGGATGTCGGTGCGGGGCGCAGGGTCGCGGTCCTTTACGAACTTACCCTCGCCAGCGGGGACGAGGAGATGCCGCAGGGACGCTACCGCGATTTCTCCACCGCCACCGCGAAGAACGGCGAAGTCGCTTACCTGAACATCCGCTGGAAGAAGCCGAATGGTAATGAGAGCGCGTTTGCGGGCATGCCGATCCGCAAGGACCGGACGGCGGCAAAGTTTGAGGACGCCGGGACCGGCCTGCGCTTCACCGCGGCGGTTGCCGCGTTCGGCCAGAAACTGCGAGGCAACGGAAAACTGCATGATACGACATGGAAACAGGTCGAGACGTGGGTCGACGAGGCGCGCAAGGACGACCCGTATCGGGCGGAGTTCCTGCGGCTGATACAGGTTGCCGCCGCGCTCGCAACGCCGGGGAAGGAGCTGGAGCAAGTGCCGGAAAAGTAATCCGTCCGCGTCCGCGCGGCGAATAAAAATCAAAAACCTGCGGCACCCCTCATACGGGTAAGTGCCGCA
>DAIRUD010000275.1:0-3358 GCA_036803565.1 Synergistaceae bacterium
TGCGATATCTCAATGTTAATTTACTATGAGGAAGAACCGTGCCCGCGTATGCGGGCGGGTCGCCTTACGTTATCCATGATAACACAGACAACACAGCGCACAAAAAATCCCTTATATGCGTGGAATCCACGATATAAGGGATTTGTGCTGCGTATCGGCGGATGGGCGCGCGTTACTCCGCGTCCTTGTTCCTCTGCCCGTAGTCCACGCCTGCGTACTTCTGGCGAAACTTCTCCAGACGTCCCGCCTCGATGACGCGGCCCTTCTTGCCGGTATAGAAGGGATGGCAGGCGTTGCAGACCGCCACCTTCATATCCGGGTGGGTCGAGCGCGTCACGAAGCTGTTGCCGCAGGAGCAGGTGACGGTGCAATCCTCGTATTTCGGATGAATGTCCTTCTTCATTGTGTGTCCACCTCCAATGCCTCGACGTAAAATTTCAACGACGACGCAAGGTCGTCGTATGCATCGTTCGAAAGCGCAGAGAACATTATATTACCCTTTTTCCGAAAGCGCAAGCGCGCGAATCTGTCCGGTTCGCGACGGCGCCACGCGGGGCTGGGGGCGAAATACGGCGGAAATCGGCGTTGCGACACCGCCGCACGGATTCCGGGTTTCCGCCCCGAACGCTCCGCGCGTATCATCGGCGGCATTGGGCGGGGGGGTAGGCCCGGGCAAAAGGAAACATTTGCGCTCGGCGGCCGCGTTCGTTATTGCTTTATAAAGGAACGGGTGCTATTTTTATCACGCAAAAGTTTTGAATTGCCGGTGTTTTGCGGATGTATCCGAATGATGAAGGCAAGGCGGCGAAAACGATGCGGGATATGCGTTTGAATCCGAGCCCCGACGCTCCGATCCGAACGGACGACGAGAAATGCGTCGGCTGCAACCGTTGTATGCGCGTCTGTCCGGTCGAGACGGCGAACGTCGCCTATCAGGACGCGGACGGCAGGACGAAGGTCAGCCTCGACGATTCCCAGTGCATTCTCTGCGGTGCCTGTGTCGAGGTCTGTGAGCATGACGCGCGCAGCATCGGCGACGATACGGAGCGCTTTTTCGAGGATCTGCGGCGGGGGATTCCCGTTGCCGTTATGACCGCCCCCTCCATACGGACGGCGATTCCCGCTTGGAAGGGCGTGCTCGCCTGGCTCCGCGCACTTGGGGCCGGGCCGTTTTACGACGTTTCGCTGGGAGCGGATATCTGCATCTGGGCGCACTTGCGTCATGGAGAGCGGACGCCGGGGCCGCTCATCACGCAGCCGTGTCCCGTGGTCGTCGCCTTTTGCGAGCACCACCGCCACGACCTGTTGCCGTTTCTGTCGCCGGTGCACAGCCCCATGGCCTGCACGGCCGTCTACATGCGCAAGGTCGCGGGGGTGGACGGCCGCATCGCGTCGATCTCCCCCTGCGTCGCGAAGACGAAGGAGCATGCGCGCACAGGGCTGATTCAGTACAACGTCACCTTTCGCGGGATATCCCGATATATCGAGGAACGCGGCATCCGCCTCCCCGCGCGGGAGGGCGGTTTCGACCACCCCGAGGCGGGGCCGGGCACGCTCTTTCCGCTTCCGGGCGGCTTGCGCGAGAACCTGGAGTTTTTTGTGGGGAAATCTTTGCACATCGAGCGGGCCGAGGGGCCGGGCGTGTTCAAATACCTCGGGCAGTACGCGGAGGCGGCGGCGGAAGACCGGCCGGACGTCTTCGACGTCTTGAGCTGCGCCGATGGCTGCCTGAACGGCTCCGCTTCGCCGAAGGGGCGGAATATCTTTTCGCTCGCGAAAAGGATGCAGGGTGTGCGCGCCTTCGCCGCACAAAATCTGGACAGCAGCCGGGAACGCCTGCGGGAGTACGATCGCAGCCTTCGCCTGGAGGATTTTCTGCGCGGTTACGAGGCGATCCCCAAAAAATACCCGGAGGTGGGCGAGGCGGAGATCGACCTCGCTTTCGCGGCGCTGCAGAAGGACGATTTTTCCAAACAACACTTCGATTGCGGCGCCTGCGGCTCGGAGTCCTGCCGCGACATGGCGCGCAAGATCGCCCTTGCGGTCAACATCCCCATGAACTGCGTCATCCTCTCGCGCGACGAGGCCAAGCGCGAGCGGGAGCGCAACGCGGAATACCTGACGCTCGTCCGCAACATCGGCGACAACCTCTTCGCGACGCAGGACGAGGCGCACGCCGCCCAGGTGCAGCGCTCCCTGCGCGTGCTGAGCGAGACGATCCGCTGCTCGGCGGTGGCCATCTGGAGCCGCACGGGCGAGGAGGACGGCGCGCGATGTCGGCGGGTGAACGGCTGGTACGGGGACGATCCCTCCAGCATCGCCATATACGGGGAGTGGCCGGAGGACTGGGTCGAGCGGCTGCGCCGGGGCGAGCGCCTCTCCGTCAACGCGAGGGAGGAGAAGCCGGGGCTCTTCCCGGCGGCGGTCACGACGCTCTTCATCGTTCCCGTCCACATACGCGGCGAGTTCTGGGGGTTCGTCGACGCCATCAGCGTCGAGGACCGGACGTTTCGCGACGAGGAGGCCTCGCTGCTGGAGGCCGCGGGGATCCTGCTCATCTCCGGTATTCTGGAGCAGGAGCTCAAGCGCAGCTTGGTCGCCGCCAAGGAGGGGGCGCTGGCTGCCTCGCAGGCCAAGAGCGATTTCCTCTCCAACATGAGCCACGAGATCCGCACGCCGCTGAACGCCATCATCGGCATGACCTCGATCGGCGCGTCCGCGGCGGACGTCGCGCGCAAGGACTACGCCTTCGGCAAGGTCAAGGACGCCTCCATCCACCTGCTCGGGGTCATCAACGACGTTCTGGACATGTCGAAGATCGAGGCGAACCGGCTGGAGCTCTCGCCCGTCGACTTCCGCTGCGAAAAGGTGTTGCGCGACGTGGCGGATATCGTCCGCTTCCGGGCGGAGGAAAAAGGACAGACTATGCTGGTGTCCATGGATCCGGATATCCCGGTCGTTTTACGCGGGGACGACCAGCGGCTGGCGCAGGTCGTCGCGAACCTGCTCGCGAACGCCGTCAAGTTCACGGCGGAGGGCGGGGAGGTCCGTTTGTGCGCCCGCTATCTCGGGGAACGGGGCGCGCGCTGCGGCATCCGCGTCGAGGTTCGGGACACCGGGATCGGCATCGATGCGGAGCAGCAGGCGCGGCTGTTTACGCCCTTCGTGCAGGCGGAGAGCGGCACGTCGCGGAAATTCGGCGGAACCGGCCTGGGGCTCGCCATCTCCCGACGCATCGTGGAGATGATGGGCGGCGAGATCTGGGTCGAGTCCGAGCCGGGAAAGGGTTCCACATTCGGTTTTTCGGTCTGGCTGGAGCGCGGCGCCGAGGCGCTGCCGCCCGGCGAGGGCCGGAGCG
>DAIRUD010000276.1:0-3342 GCA_036803565.1 Synergistaceae bacterium
CGTGCCGCTCCGGCGGATCACCACGGAGTGGGCGAAGCGAACCGCGGAGTCCGCCTCTTCCGAGATCTTGCGCGTGCGGACGACGATGTCCTCGCGCTTCGCGGAGGCCAGATACTCGGCGTCGAACATGGTCGGTACGCGGCGCAGAAGGATATCGTCGGGGAGGCTCTCGATGGCCCAGTCGAAGTAGACGGTGTGGTTGGTGTGCCCGTTCAGGTCGAGTTCGTGCCAGCGGACTTGGAACTCGCACGTCCGGTCCGCCTCTTCCCCGACTGCGTCGATGGCGGCGTCGAGCGGCTCCCCGGTCGGGTCCGTCGCCGCAAAATACGCGTCGGGGAGCGCGCGGTCGAGCCGCACCGGCCGCCCCTTTTCCAGGTCGACGACGATCCAGCCGGACCAAGCGTCCGCCAGCGCGGCCCCCGTTTCGTCATGCAGGGAGAAGCGGCGCACGGATACGAGGTTTCGCTGCGGTTCGAACCAGGTGCGCACCGTCAGGTCGCCGAGACCGGGCCAGCGGTTTACCTGTACCCGGTAGCGGCGCAGCACCCACGTCCGGCCGTGCGGCAACAGGTCAGAGACGCCGATGCCCACGCTGTCGGCGTGGAGCGCCGCCGCCTCCTGAAAGAATTGCAGCAGTTCGCCGCTCTTCAGCCGCCCGTTGGGCGCGAGGCCGTAATAGGGGACGTGGAACGTCCGCTCGAACACGGCGTCTCCCTATTCGGCGATGTAGCTGTCGAAGTAGCCCGAAATGTAGACGACGGGCGTGCCCTTGTCGCCGGAGCCGGAGGTCAGGTCGCAGAGCGAGCCGATCAGGTCCGCGAGCTGCCGGGGCGTCGTGCCGAGGGAGGCCTTTTCGGACAACTCGCCGGTCCCCTTGCCCCGAATGGCCTCGACGACCGCGGCGGTCTTGTCGGCCTCCTGCGTGCTGTCGACGACGTACTTGAACTTGATCTCCTTCGGCGTGCCGACGAGGCCGTCGGTGAAGCCGGGGGAGACGACGGGGTCCGCCAGCTCCCAGATGCCGCAGACGGGGTCCTTGAACGCGCCGTCGCCGTACACGAGGACCTCCAGCCGCTTGCCGGTCCGTTCGCCCAGCGCCCTCTGCACCTGCCGGACGAACGCCTCCGCGTCGCGCGGAAAGAGTTTGATCTTGTCCTCGCTCGTGTAATTGGAGCCCAGCAGCCCGTATTCGGCGTTAAAGCCCGTGCCGCCCCCGGCGGGAGCGGCGCAGATGTCGTCCAGCCCCGCGACGCGCGCGCCGGATTCCGCCAGGATCTGTTTGTGCAGGTCGCGGGCGTGGATGCTGGCGACGATCACGTTTCTCGCGAGCGACAGCGCGTAGTGCGGGTCGTTGGAAAAATGCGGGACGACCTTGTCCGGGTCGATGCTCTTGTAGAGTTTGACGTAGTCGACGCCGGTAAAGCGGTGCCGGTGCTCGCCGAAATGACCGTAGAAGCGCTCTTCGTCGAAGGAAGGCTCCGGCAAGGTCGCCATTCTCTCGTAATAATTCTTCGGCTCGATCAACTGGTTGCCGACCTCGTCGGTGGGGTAGGAGAAGACGACGTGTACCTTGCCGGCGGTGCCCGCCACGATGCCGCGCAGCAACGGGTAGAAGCGGTTGCGGCTCATGATGGGGAAGAGGACGGCGACGTCCCCCTCGGGAAACTTCTTCCGTACATCGGCGGCGATGTCCTCGGTCGTGACATAGTTGCCCTGCGCACGGGCGAGGAGCGACTCCGTGATGCCGACGACGTCGCCGTCGCGGATAGCGAACGGTTCGTAGGGCGAGGCGGCAGCCTCCACGACGCTCTCCGTGACAACGCGGACGAGGTCGTCCCCCTCCGTCACGACCGGGAGGCGGATGCCCCGGGATACGGTTCCGATCTTGCGCATGCGCCCGTTCCTAGCTCTTGATGTACGAGCAGACGTACTCCGAGAGTTCGCCGCACTTGCACTTGAATGTATCGTTGGCGGGGATGCGGAACGACGTGCCGGGAGCGTAGGTTTCCCAGGCGCTCTTGCCGGGCAGCATGACGGTCAGCGCGCCGGCGGTGACCTCCATGACCTCGGCGTCCGCCGTGCCGAATTCGTATTCGCCGGGGAAGAGGATGCCCAGCGTCTTGCGGTCGCCGTTGGGCATGTAGAAGGTGTGGCTCAGGACCTTACCGTCGTAGTACACGTTCGCTTTCGCGACGACCTTTACGTTTTCGAATTCCATCGATGTCTCGCCGTCCCTTCGTGTCTGTGTGTCGAGTTTTTGTGGTTTTTATGTTTTGCGGCGGTTCGGTCGCCGCAAAACAGTGTAACACAACCCCGAAAAATTGTCCGCAGCATGTGCCGCCGGGCGGACGCCCCTCAGCGTCGGCGCCGCCGCAGGTCGGCGATGCCGAAATAGAGGGCGAGGCCGCAGACCGTGATACGGACGGCGATGGGGAGCAGGCTTTTCGCCATCAGCACGTCGCCCTGTATGAGAAATGTGCCGATCAGGGTGATCAGTATGCCGTAAAAGATACGGCTGTTGAAAAAACCGTTCCGCTCGCCGCCGAGACGGACGCTGAGGCGCAGCAGCACGGCGGACAGGATCAGCAGGACGATCGAAATGGGATCGGTGACGATCGCGATCAACTCCCGCAGGACTGTGTCGAAGAGAAAGATTGCGATGCCCAGCAGAAGCAGGACGAAAATTGCGACGAAAAGAGAAACCTTCCCCCCCGGATCCGGCTTGTCCTCCTGCACGAAAAGGTCCCGCGAAAAATTTCCGGACGCCGCCGCCAACGCCCTTGCCCGCTCCTCTTCGGTCAGGGAAAGTCCCTGCCGAGCAGATTGTTCTGCCGCCGTTTCGGGGGACGGGCTGGTTTGCGCGGCGTTGCCGCTCCCCTCTCCGGGGGAGGATGTCTCCGTCGCATCCCGCGCCGCCGTTTCCTCCCAACGGAACGCAGGGTCGTAGCCGTTGGCGTCGTATGCCGCCCGGCGATTTGCGTCGGAGAGGACGGCGTAGGCCGCCGCCGACCAATATTGCAGCGAATAGCGCTGCTGGGCGTCCATATCCGGCGCTTCCGCCTCGGCCATGCGACCGGCGTACGCCCGCGCGATCTCCTCGGCGGCCGCATCGCGGCGCACGCCCAAGATGGCGTAGAAATCGACGTCGTATCCCATACGCTACCCCTCCCGTCGCCGTCGATTATAAAGCCTTCGGTGCTTTGCGGAAGCATGTCTTGCGCAATATGGGCCGAGAATTCGGGATCTTCGCGCAGCATTGCCGGTTGTGTCGCGCGAAGCCACGGTGTCGGCGCCGCCGTGCGGGCCGGAAACGAAAACCGCTGGCCGCCCGGAGAAAACTTT
>DAIRUD010000277.1:0-3327 GCA_036803565.1 Synergistaceae bacterium
GAGGATGCCGGCGACGCGGGAGTCCAGGTAGAAGCCGCCGTTCATCACCTGTCCGATCGCCACCTCGAGCTCCCGTACGGCGGTGGTTTTCAGGACGAATCCCCGCGCGCCCGCGCGCAGGGAGGCCATGACGTAGGGCTGCGCGTTGAAGGACGTCAGCATGACCGCCCGCGTGGAGAGCCCCGCGTCCTTGATGTGTTGGGCGACGGCGATGCCGTTTTCGCCGGGCATCTGGATGTCGAGCAGCGCGATGTCGGGGGGCGATTTGCGGATCGCGTCCCATGCCTGCTTGCCGTCCTCGACCTCCGCGGTGAGGGTGTAGTTCTCGTTTCGTTTGATCCACTCCGCCAGTCCGGAGCGGGTCAGCGGATGGTCATCCGCGATCAGGATGCTGACGCTCATCGGGTCCGTCATCTCCTCCTTCGGCGATACCCTGTCGGTTGCGACAGATTCCGCAATAATGTAACACATAAAACCGCGCCGGATGATTGTGAATCTTACCAATCGAGAGGGTGTGCGATTCGACATTGGCGGATCCGTTCGAATGCGGTTACAATGCGAAAAACGTCGGGCGGTGTTTTGCAACAATCTGCCGCTGCTCCGCGACAAACGGCGCGTTTTGTCTCGCCGACGGGTTTCGAAAAGATGGACAGTGCATGTTTCGGATCGGAAACGATACTTCAGGAAAGGTGATGAGTTGGTCCTCATGAGAAACGATCGGCAAAATCATCGATCGGGCTGGGTATATGCGATTGCCGCCTCCGTTTCCCTCCTCCCCCTCGTCTGCGGGCTTCCGTCCGCGAACGCCGCGGAGGTTCCCGACGAAATCGCGCAAGTGCTGTCGCAGGACCTGGAGATAGAGGGAGTTCTGACGCTCGACCGTTGCGTCGAGATCGCGCTCGAACGAAGGCCGAGCCTGCGCGAAGTGCGCAGCGGCATCGAGTCTCAAACGGCGCGCGTCGGGCAGGCGGCGGCGCCCGCCCGCCCGCAGGTACGGATCGGGCCGTCTTATTCCTATTCCTACAACGAGACCGGCGGCGAGCGGGGAAGCATCAACACGGATTTCACCCTCAGCCAGACCATCTTCGACTGGGACCGCACCAACCTCTCCGTTCGCGGGGCGCAACAGGAGTTGGAGGCCAGGATATTGGACGAAAACGACACGGAGCAGGACGTCGTCAAGGAGGTCATGCAGGCGTACTTTTCCCTGAATCGCAGCGACCGCACGCTCTCCGTCGCCCGCGAGCGGCTCGAGAACTACGAGCGCAGGCTGCAGTGGGCGAAGGACTTCTACCGTGTCGGTACCAAGGCGAAGATCGAGGTGACCAGGGCGGAGGCGGACTACGCCAACGCCAGGCTCGACCTGGTGACGGCGCAGGGAACCAGGCAGCGCGCGATCGCCAACCTCGCCTACGCGATGGGGCTGCCGAGGACGGCCCCGGAGCGGGTCGAGGACGTCCTCGCCTACACGCCCTTCGGCGTGGAGATCGAGGAGGCGGTGGGGACGGCGATGCGCGAGCGCGACGACCTGAAAGCGCAGGATGTCCGCATCGACGGCGCCGAGACCAGCCTCGCCCTGGCTCGCAAGGGCCTCTCCCCGACGCTGACCGGCAGCGCCAGTTACTCCTTCTCGGGCGAGAACGATCCGGTCGATGAAAAGGACTGGCGGGTTTCCGTCAGCCTCAGCATTCCCGTTCTCGACGGCGGCCTGACGCGGGAGCAGGTGCGGCAGGCGGAGGCGGATCTCGAAGGCAGCCGAGCGCGCGGGGAGACGATGCGCCAGAACGTCGTCCTGGAGGTGCGCAATGCGCACACCGCTCTGATGGAGGCGGTCGAGTCCCTCGTCGCCGCACAGGAGGTCGAGCGGCAGGCGAAGGAGACGCTGCGGCTCGCCGAGGGGCGGTACCGCGCCGGCGTGGGCGAATCGCTGGAGATCTCCGACGCGGTGGACGCCTATGCGCGGGCGCAGATGAACGTGGTGACGGCCTTGTACAACCACAAGGCCGCGGAGATCGAATTGAAGCGCGTGATGGGGGTTGTCGGGAAATGAGAAAACGCAAGGGCTTAATCGTCTTTTTGATCCTCGTCGCCTGCCTCGGCTTCGGCGGGTGGCGTTATTTCCAGAAGGCGCGGGCGCCGCAGGTGCGCTTCCTGACGGCGCCCGCTTCGCGCGGCGACCTGCGTTCGGTCATCATGGCCACGGGGAAGGTGCAGCCGGTTTCCCTGATCAGCGTCGGCACCCAGATATCCGGGACGCTGAAGGAGCTGTACGTCGACTACAACAGCGTCGTCAAGGCGGGGCAGCTGATCGCGCTCATCGACCCGGCGACGCAGGAGGCCGAGGTCGCCCAGGCGGAGGCCTCCCTCAACTCTCTGCGGGCGAACCTGCGCGAGGCCGAGGCCAACCTGAAACATGCGCAGAACGACCTCAAGCGCTCCCGCGAGCTTTACGCCGGCGACCTCATCGCCCGTTCCGAACTGGACGTCGACGAGACGGGCGTGCTGACGGCGGGGGCGCGCGTCGCCTCCGTGCGGGCCAGCATCGCGCAGCAGGAGGCGTCTCTCCGCCGCGCGAAGATACAGCTCGGCTACACGCGCATCTACTCGCCGGTGGACGGCATCGTCGTGAAGAAGGAGGTCGACGTCGGCCAGACGGTCGCGGCCAGCTTCAACACGCCGACCATCGCCGAGATCGCCGAGGATCTCTCGCGCATGCAGGTGGAGGTGAACATCGACGAGGCCGACATCGGCAGCGTCCGCGAGGGGCAGCGCGTCGAGTTCACGGTCGACGCCTTTCCGGAGCGGCATTTCGCCGGGACGGTCACCCAGATCCGCCTCTCCCCCACGACGGAGAACAACGTCATCTCCTACACCGCCATCGTCTCCTTCGAGAACGAGCAGGTGGAGGGGAAAAACCTGATTCCCGGCATGACGGCCAACGTCACGCTGATCGTGGAGGAAAAGACGGATATCGTCATGGTGCCGAACGCCGCGCTGCGTTTTCGCCCGCTCTCGCAACAGAACGGCAGCTCGCCCGCGGGAGGCGGCGGAGGGCCGGGAATGGGGCCGCCTCCCGCGTCGACGGCAAGCGCTCCGGCGGCCAGGAAACCGAGCGTTTACCGGCTGGAGGGCGATACGCCCGTGAAAATCGAAGTCGAGCGCGGTATTACGGACGGAACCAGCACCGAGATCATCTCCGGCCTGGAAGAAGGACAGCAGGTCATTACCGGGATCGACATCCCGAAGGACGCGTAGGTCGAAGGTCATGTCCTTGATCGATCTGCGTGATATCCGCAAAAGTTACCGTATGGGGGAAAACGACCTGGA
>DAIRUD010000278.1:0-3323 GCA_036803565.1 Synergistaceae bacterium
TTGGTCGACGAACTCGCAAGGCTCGAAAACACTCCGGAAATCACATACTCTATTGTCGCTTGGCCTTGGATTATTAATGCCTTAATGAATTAGAAATGGAATAAGGAGAATTGAAACGAAGAAAATCAGCCCTCGATGCGGCGGACCTCCGCCGCGGAGAGGTTGGCCTGGGCGGAAAGCGCTTCGTCGGCGCGCTGGAGGATCCCGGATTTGGCCGCCTCCAGGGCCGCCAGCGCCGAGGGCGCGTCCTGCAACCGGGAAAGCGAGGGGACCGTGTTCGAGATGCGGGCGACGAAGCCCGAAGCCACCCGCGACAGCCCGTCCTCGTGCACGGCCAGCACCGCCCTCCGTGCCGCGAGGTCCCCGACGGCCGCATCGATGTGCGCCAACCCCTCGGCAGCGCGCTCGGTCGTGGCAAGGGAGAAGCTCCGTACCCCGAAGGCGTTTGCGGCCCCGGTGTCGAAGTAGCGTCCGGCCCCGTCTTTGCGCGCATTGCGCACGATATCGTCGATGCGGTCGGCGCAGTCGGCCAGCTCATACGCCGCCCGCGCACCGTCCAGGCCGGGCGCATCGTTGGCGGCCCTCACCGCCCACTCCCGGGCCACGCCCAGAATGTCCTGAATATCGGCAATCGCTCCGTCCGCGACGCGGCACCCCACGATGTCGTCCTGCAAGCCACGGAGGGAAAAGCGAACCTCGTCGTCCGTCAACTCCGAAAAATCGGCGGACACAGCCAATGGCCTGCCCGTTTCCTCCAGCCGCTCCGATACCTTTCTCCGAACGTCGGCCGACGGGAAGCGCTCGGCCACGGCAACCCCGGAGTCTATTCTCATCCTCTCACCTCCACACGATGAAACGGCCTGCTGCGACTCTGTGAAAATCGGTGCGATGGTTTCCTAGTCTATAGCATGCGTCGATACCGGTAAGGAGAAAAAATACTAGTTTTTCCGCGATGAAATAACGTGAACTTTTTCTATCCGCGATGTAACATCATACACTGCCGCCGCTCATTATATAATCCCCCCAGGATGCGTAATCCGACATCATGCGGAAAGCGGGGGAAGAAAATGACACCCGAGGCGACGATTCGACCGGCCGGCCGCCCCCCCCTGCCCGCCACGGCGCTTGTGCTCGCGGGCGGGCGGGGATGCCGCATGGGCGAAAACAAGCTCTATACGAAAGTGGACGGCGCCTTCCTGCTCTCCCGGCTGTTGGCAAAACTCGCCGTCTGCTTTTCCGCGACGCTGCTGTGCGTCGGAGCGGGCGAGGCGGAACAGGCCGCCGCCCTGCTCTCGCCCATTCCGGAACGCTTCGGCGCATCGTTCGCGGAGGACCGCGCGCCGGGGCGCGGCCCCCTGGAGGGCCTGCGGCAGGGATTGGCCGCCATGCGTACGGAATGGGGCTTCCTGCTCGGCGTGGACATGCCCGCGCTGCGCGAGGACGTCGTCCGCGCCATGTGGTCGTCAATCCCTCCGGGGACAGAGGTGGCGGCGCCGCGAATCGACGGCCGCCTCACGGCCCTGCACGCCTTTTACGGAAAAACCTGCCTTCCCCTCGTGGACGCCGCGCAGGAAAATGCCCCCAAAACCGCCCGCGGCGGCGCGCGGATCATGTCCTTCTACGAAACGGCACGGCTTCACATCGTGGAGGAGGAAATATTTTCCGGCCTTCCCGACTACCGAAAATCGTTCGAAAACTACAATACAAAAAAAGAATTGGGCGATTTACTGACACACATATAGATTAACTTTTCACATATGGTCTGCCCAATTCTTGACTCTTTTCCCCATTCAACACACCCGCTACGCATTTTATGAATAATGATTATCACCGGAATTATCTTGCTTTCCCCTCTTGCAAAAAGTTAAAAAGAGGTGTATAAGGTACGATAATCAGACCACAGGAGATTGCATAATGGATACAGCGATCAAGGGCACCAGAAAATACGAAAAGGTCGTGGACGCGATCAAAAACGCCATCGCGCGCGGGGAGCTGGCGTCCGGGGATCCGTTGCCGCCGGAGCGCCAGATGATCGACAGCCTGGGCGTCAGCCGCAGCTCCCTGCGCGAGGCGTTCAGCGTACTGGAGCTGTTGGGGCTGATCGAGAGCATCCCCGGGAAGGGGCGCTTCGTCCGCCAACCCGGGCCGACGGGGTGCGACGCGCAGAGCATGCCGCTGGAGGACGCCGCCGTGTTGGAGCTGATGGAGGCCCGGCGCGTGCTCGACCCGGCCATCGCGGCAGAGGCGGCCCGCAAGGCGCTGCCCTCGGACATGACGAAGATCCGGCGCGTCCTCTCCACGACGCGCACCGGCATCGACGAAATCCGCCACCGGGCGCAGTCGGACTTCGACTTCCACTTGGCCATGGCCGAGGCGACGCACAATTTCATCTTCGTCAACATCGTGCGGATGGAGTTCAACCTGATTATGGCGACGCACGAGCAGATCTACACCCTGCTCGTGGACAAGCACGCCTTCGTCAACGAGCACGAGGCGCTCTACGAAGCGATCCTGGCGCACGATGCCGGGCTGGCCGCCGACATGGCGACCGCGCACATCGAAAGGATCTACAAGACGCTGCTCGGCGAAATCGCCATGCAGTAGAAGCCTGGAAAAGCAGAGAAACCGGAGACGACGAAACGAAGCCGCGACCGCGGCCGAAACATCACAGGAGGTGCAGGGGAGATGAAGGAAAAGATCCGCAAGATGCTTCCGGAAATCGAATGGATCAAGGACAAGGAGTTGCAGGAGAAGGTCGTCGCCAGCTACGTGGACGCGCTGAAAACCGGCGGGTGGGAACCGGAGGACATGGACAAGATACCGTTCACCCTCCTGATCCCCGACTGCCCCTTCTCCTATCTGTCGCACACGCGCGGCGTGACGCGGATGGCCAAGCTGGCGATGGACGAGTTCAACGAGCTGTACGCGAAGAAGGAGCCCAAGTTCACCATGGACAACGACCTGCTCGTGGCGGGCGCGCTGCTGCACGACGTCGGCAAGCTGGTCGAGTACGAGAAGGCGCCGGACGGCAAGACGGTCAAGTCGCAGATGGGCAAGGACCTGCGCCACCCCTTCTCCGGCACCGTCATCGCCCTGCGCAACGGCTGCAGCTCGGCGATCGGCCATATCATCGCCAACCACGCGCACGAGGGCGACGGCACGTTGCGCAGCCCGGAGGGCGTCCTGGTCAACAAGGCGGACTTCATGAACTTCGAGGGCATCAAGAGCTTCCTCGGCATGAAATAAGCGCAAAGGGGCGCAGGGGACGGCGTCCCCTGCCGGGGTTTGGGGCGGAGCCCCAAATAAACAAACCATTAAAAGGG
>DAIRUD010000279.1:0-3310 GCA_036803565.1 Synergistaceae bacterium
GGGGGCGACGCTGTTCGTCCTTGGGGGGAGAAGGCCGGAGGGCGCGTGGCTCGCCGATTTCGCCACGCGGAACGCGGCGGAGGTATGGGCGGTGGATGCCGGGGCGGCGGCCTGCCGCTCCGTTTCCATCGCGCCCGACGCCGTCATCGGCGATATGGACAGCGCGGATTCCGCCGATTGGGACTGGGCGCTCGCTTGCGGCGCGCGGGAGTTTCGCCATCCGGCCGATAAGGACCGCACCGATTTTCAAATCGCACTCGATCTCTGGGGACGGGGGGCGGCGGAAGCGCGCGGCGTGCCCGTCGCGACGGGCTGCTTCGGCGGCCGCACGGACCACCTTTTCAGCGTCGCCGATTCCCTGGGCGGAATATGCGGCGCGCTCGGCGTCTTCGGTTGCATGCTCGACGAGGTGGAGGGGTTGGTTTTCCTTCCCTCGGGGGGGAGCCTGGATCTGTGTTTCTCCGAAGCCCCCGTCGCCGTTTCCCTCCTGTCCATGAGCGAGGCCTGCAAGGGCGTCGACATTGACGGCGTGCGCTGGCCGCTCGAGGATACGGAGCTGCGGCGCGGATTGCCCTGGGCAATCAGCAACCGGGCGCTCCCGTCGGACGACGGGGCCGTCGTGCGGGCGCGCTGCGGGGAGGGCGTGCTCGGGATCTATTGGTGCATGGAGAAGATGGAGGGCCGGAAATAGTAAACGAAAAAGGGCCGCGATTACGCGGCCCTGCGAATTCTACCGGAGCGGAGGCATTTCGTGCAAATCTTCATCCTCCTGGCCTCTCCGCCGCCGACATCGACCTTGACGCTCCGAATGTTGATCAGCCAACGCCTTCTGGTGTGGCGGTTCGAGTGGCTTACCGCATTGCCGGTACTGGGGCCCCTGCCGCAACAATCGCAAAACTTGGACATCCTCTATCCCTCCTCCGCAGAACGGATCTCTCGAAAATCAGCCTCGGAATTGTAACATAGTCGGAAGCGTTTGGGAATAACCGCGTGGCATTTCTCTTTTTCCCAGACTCGGCAAAAACATCGATATTCTCCGTGTGAATCGCGTTCCGACGTCGTTTATGCTATCATATTCCGTATAGTGAGCAAAGAGGGCGAAGAGGTGGCGATTTTGAGCTTCAGCGAGGATATGGAACGATTGCAGGAGATTGTGCGGGCGTTCGAGGCGGGCAATCTCGCGATGGAGGACTCCCTGACCCTTTTCGAAGAGGGCGTGGGGCTGATCAAGGGGTGTCGGAAATATCTCGAGACGGCCAGACGGCGCGTCACGATGCTGGCCGAGGACGGGGAAGTGGAGTGTGGTACGGCCGATGGATAGCGACAAAACGGCGTTACGGCTTTTACACGAGCAGTACGTCGGCATTTTCGAGGATTCTCTGCGCGCGTTGTTCGACGATTTGAGCGAGCAGATTCCGCCGCGTCTGGCGGAGGCGATGTCTTATTCGCTGCGGGCGGGAGGGAAGCGGTTGCGGCCGGCGTTGTGCCTCGCCGCCGCGGAGCGGTGCGGGGTGCATCCCGAGAAGGCGTTGCCGATGGCGACGGCGGTGGAGTTCATCCACACGGCGTCCCTCATCCACGACGACCTGCCCTGCATGGACGACGACGATTACCGCCGGGGTTCTCCCACCAACCACAAGGTATACGGCGAGGCGCTGGCGCTGATCGCGGGCGACGCCCTGATGCTCTGGTCGTTCGGCTACGCGCTGTCGCATCTTCCCTCGCTGGGGATCCCCGACTCCTGCGTGTTGCGGGCGGTCAACATCCTGAGCGAGGCCTCCGGCCCCGCCGGCATGTGCGGCGGGCAGGTGCTGGACACCGACGCCGCAAGCCGCAGCGACGCGCCGGAGTTCGCCTACGATATCGCGGGCGCGAAGACGGCGGCGCTGATTCGGGCGGCGGTCGTCTCGGGGGCGATCCTGGGGGATATCTCCGATACCACCTTGCAGTGTTATTACGATTACGGCACGCACCTCGGCCTCGCCTTCCAGATCGTCGACGATATCCTGGACGTGACGTCCGATCGCGAGACGCTGGGCAAGACGCCGCACAAAGACGAGGCGCAGGACAAACGCACCTTCGTCGCGGCCTTCGGACTCGACGAGGCCCGCCGCCGCGCGGCCGAGGAGTCCGAGGAGGCGGAGCGTGCCCTGGAGCAGCTTTTCCCCGAGGGAGACCTGCTGATAGATCTCGCACGCTCCCTCTCGACCAGAACTTTCTAGCGTTTCCTCCTGTGACGGCGGCTTTTTCTGCCGCGGGCGCACAGTTCCTTTCGGGAGGTAGGGTATGGACGACAAGACAAATCGCACGCTGCTGGAGACGGTCAAGGATTTCAAAGGGCTTTCCCTGCTTGTGGAAGACGAGGTGGAGCAGCTCTGCCGCGAAATCCGCGACCTGATCATCCGGGTGACGCTGCAGAACGGCGGGCATCTCGGCGGTTCGCTGGGAGCCGTCGAGATCTGCGTCGCGCTGTTGCGGACCTTCGATCCGGGGCGCGACAAGATCATCTTCGACGTAGGCCACCAGGCGTACGCGTATAAGATCCTGACCGGCAGGCTGGATCGCTTCCATACGCTGCGCCGGAAGGGCGGCATCGCCGGTTTTCCCCGGCGGAAGGAGAGCCCGTACGACGCCTTCGACGTCGGACACAGCAGTACTTCGATCTCCGCCGCGCTCGGTTACGCCAAGGCGCGCGACCTCAGGCGGCAGGACCACGAGGTGGTCGCCGTCATCGGCGACGGCGCGCTGCTGAACGGGCTGGCGCTGGAGGCGCTCAACAACATCGCCGCCTGCGGGACGAAGCTGACGGTCGTTTTGAACGACAACAAGATGTCGATCAGCCCGCGCGTCGGCGGCATGGCGGAGCACCTCGCCAAGCTCTCGGTCAGCGTCCCCTACAAGCGCCTGAAGCAGTTCGTCAAGGATCAGTGCCGGGTGATGGAGCGCGGAAAATCCATGCACGACCGGCTCGACCGGATCAAGACGAAATTGAAGAGTCTGCTTTTGCCGACGAATATCTTCGAGGCCATGGATATCAGCTACTGGGGGCCGTTCGACGGGCACAACGCGCGCGAGCTGGAGGAGATTTTCGCGCTCTCCAGGCAGTACCCCAAACCCCTCCTGATCCACGTCGTCACGAAAAAGGGCAAGGGATGCGCCGACGCCGAGGCGAGCCCCTCCCTGTTCCACGGCGTCGGTTCGGGGACGAAGATCGGGGTGCAGGCCGCCGCTCGTCCTTCGGCACGGGCCACGGACTGGAGCCGCGCCGTCGCCGACAACCTCGAGGCGCTGGCGGCGCGGGACCCTCGCG
>DAIRUD010000280.1:0-3301 GCA_036803565.1 Synergistaceae bacterium
TCGAGGCGTCGGGGACGGTCACCCGCGTCCCCGACGGGGGTTGCCGTCGCGCTCGATCTGGGCGTCCAGCTTGGCGAGGAACGCTTTGGCCTCCGCCGGGAGCCTCTGCATGAGTTTCTTCCTGTAGATCATGCCGATCTCGGCGCGCGTCAGGTCGGGGAAGTTCGCGCGGCGCTCCGAGGCCCAACCGATCTTCTTCTTTCCCTCGTAGACGTCGTAATCGACGACGCGCATGCCGTCCCGGTCGTACTCCAGGCCGAGGCAGATCTGCTTCAGTTCCTGCCCGCCAAAGGGCGTCAGGAGCTTGACGTGGTAGACCTCGGACTTGCGCATGGCGATGGTGAACTCCGGCTCCCAGTTCTCGCCCGCCACGATGCCCATGTCGAGGCCCTGCAGCACGGTGATCAGCCGTTGGTAATGGAGGTTGAACTGATTCATGGCGTCGAAGAGGGTGATGCCGACCTCGTTCATGTCCGGCCCGCCCATGGCGATGTTGAGGTACTCCTGCGCCTTGGCGCGCAGGTAGACGAGCAGCAGGCCGTACGGCTTGTCGATCAGCAGCGCCCGGCGGTGGAACTCCTCGAGCCGGACGATACGGTTGAGCGGCACGGTGGTGAAGTTCAACAACACCGCGCCGGTGTCGAGATACCCCATCAGTTCGTTGTGCTCCGCCTCGCGTGCGCCGAAATCCCGGGCGATGCGGTCGATCGCCGCGTCGAGGTCGCCCAGCAGGCGCATGACGATGTTGGGCGGGGTGATGCGGATGTCCGCGATCTCGTCGGCCACGTTCTGGCGGATGATGTCGCAGAGCAGCGTCGCGGCGGGTTGCGTCGTCTGGTAGATCGTCGGCGACGCGGAGTCCTTGCCGAAGAAAAAGATGAGGGTATCGCCCTCGCTGGCGTTGCTGTAGGTTTCCATCGGCGTCGTGGTCTTGGTGGTGGAGATGCGGCGGATCGATTCAATCAACCGCTGCGGGTTTCCGGCCGCCTGGATCTTCATGACGGTCGGTCCGCTTCTGACGAGCGAGAGCATTTTCTTCACCTCCTTGGGGCGGCATGCCCGAGAGAAAATACCGGAGACGGCCGGCTGCGCGCCGCCGTAGGCGGCGGGGCGCTGCGTCCGGCGCGGGATCGCATCGCCGAGCCGGGCCGCGCGGAGCGGGTTCCGTGGTGTCGTGCAGTCCGGTCCGTGACGTTTCCCGGCCCGCGAAGACGGCGAAAAGGAGAAGGTCGGCCCGCCGTCGCGTCACCGGAACGCCGTCTCTCCGCAACGCCGCAGCCGCGCCGGGCGGCAGGCTCCCGCCTTGCGGAGGCCGTCCGTAAGCACGTGTGCGCGTTTGCCCATATACCCGCCCCCTCCTCGGTGGATTGCATGCCGATAGTTTACTCCCAATGCCGGGGTGTGTGAAACGAAACTTTTTCACAGGAAAGATGAGAATACGTAATGGGCGTACGGGCACGCCTCAGTCGAACTTTTCGTAAGGATCCATTTCGACGTCGTCGAACCGCACCATTTGCTGGTACACGGCGGCGATCATGTCGTACAGGGGGAAGGAGGCCACGGCCCCCGTCCCCTCGCCGAGGCGCATGTCGGCCTCCAGCAGCGACGGCAGGCCCAAGCGCTCCAGCAGCAGGCGTCCGGCCGGTTCCGCCGAGGTATGGGAGGGCAGGATGAACTCCCGTACGGCGGGGTGGAGGTTGCAGGCGGTTAGCGCGGCGACGCAGGAAATCACGCCGTCGAGCACGACCGGCAGCCCGGCGACGGCGCCGCCGATGCACAGCCCGGCCATCCCGGCGATGTCGAAGCCGCCGACTTTGGAGAGGACGTCGAGCGGATCGCCCGCGTCGGGCCGGTGCCGGGCGACGGCGCTTTCGACGACCTCCACCTTGCGGCGCAGGCCGTCGGACGAGAGCCCCGCGCCGCGGCCGGTTACGTCGGCGGCCGGGACGCCGAGGAAGACTGCGGCCATCGCGGCGGCCGTGGTGGTGTTGCCGATCCCCATTTCCCCGGTGGCGACCAGGCCGTAGCCCCTCTCCTTCATGTCGACGGCCAGGTCGATCCCCACCTCCAGCGCCCTTTCCGCCTCATCCCGGGTCATCGCCGATTCGGCGGAGAAATCGCGCGTTCCGTGGGCGATCTTGCGGTCGATCAGGCCGGGAACGTCCAGGTCGGTCGCGATGCCGATGTCCACGGGGAAGATTTCCGCGCCCGCCACCCGGCCCATCGCGCACACGCAGGTGTCGCCGAGGGTCAGGTTCTTGGCCACGATCGCCGTCACCTCCTGCCCCGACTGGGTGATGCCCTGCGCGACGACGCCGTTGTCGGCGCAGAAAACCAGGACCGCTTTCTTCGAGAAATCGAAGCGGTCGCTGCCGGTGATACCGGCGATCTTGACCAGGAGCTTTTCCAGCCTGCCGAGGCTGGAGAGCGGTTTTAAGATACTGTCCAGTTTCCGTTGCGTCTTTTCCATAGCGGCGGCGGAAGGGGTTTTGATCGACGCCAGCGCTTCGTTCAGCTTCATTCTCGTTTCCTCCAATACCACGAATCATCGTGCGTTTGCCTTCGTACGGGCGTTACCGGTGCGCCTGCCGCCGGGTGAACGGTCGGATCGGGGCTTCAGATTTCAATCGCCCGCCGCAACGCGTTGAAGTCCACGGCCAGATACCCGCCGCCCTCTAAAATATCCTCCTTGGCCCAGGCCAGGTATTCCGCGTGGGGATTCTCCCGGCCGTGGAACAGATTGGAGAAGTACCTGTACTGCGCGAGCCTGCGGTAACGCAGGAACAGAGGAAACAGATCGAACCAGTCCGCCGACAGGCGGGCCCGTTTCCGGTAGCCCCGCAGAAATGGCACGGTACACTTCTCCAGCATACGCTTCCCGCCCTCCGCGTCCCGGTAATCGGCGGTTCCGGCCAGGAAAAACAGGGTGGAGGCGATGTCGTAGGCGTACCAATTGTACTCGCAATCGTCGAAGTCGAACAGGACGATGTCGCCGTCCTCGACATGAAAATTCAGGTGATGGATGTCGGTGTGCACGATTCCGTAGTTCTCCGGCGTTGCCGGAAGGGCCTCCATTGCGGCAAGGGTCCGCTGCCAGGCGGGCTGAACGTCCGGGTCGACCCAGGCGTTGTTCTCCGGCCAGAACGGGAAGCTGCGCCGCCAGTCGAACCGCTCGTCGATGCCGATATTCCCGACATACGGCCTCGTGTGGCGGTGCAGGTCGCCCATCAGCTCGCCCAGGGAGGAGAAAAGCCCGTCATGCCACTCGGCGGGGTTCCCCGGATCGACGATGCGGCCGGGC
>DAIRUD010000281.1:0-3288 GCA_036803565.1 Synergistaceae bacterium
CCCCGCCTGAACGCGGGGGCGCTTGATTCGTTACGCTGGCCGTCCCGCGCGTCCGCCTCAGCGGAACTTTCCGGAGCTCTGGGACAGGCGTGCGGGCAGGGAGGAAATGTCGAACGGCGTATTTTGATACACGATGAAGTTGATCCAATTGTAATATATGATGTGCGCATGCGAACGCCAGTATGCCACAGGCGAGCGCCACGGGTCGTCCTGCGGAAAATAGCCGCTGGGGACGGGGATGTCGAGTCCCTTGGCCGTATCGCGCGCGTATTCCCCGGCCAGGGTGTCGCGGTCGTACTCCGAGTGGCCGGTGACGAAGATCCTGCGGGCGTCCAGGCTGGCGGCGATGTGTACGCCCGCCTCGGGGGATTTCGACAGCAGGATGAGGTCGGGTATGGTCTCGATTTCCTCCGCCAACACCGTCGTATAGCGCGAGTGCGGTACGTAATAGACGTCGTCCAGGCCGCGCATCAGCGGGTGGTAGGGGATCGGGCTGACGTGCGGGAAGATCCCGGACAGTTTTTCCCCCAGGGGGTGTTTGTCGATTCCGTAATGGAAGTAGAGTCCGGCCTGTGCGCCCCAACAGATGTGAAAGACCGAGTAAACGTGGTCGGTGCTCCAGCGCATGATGTCGCAGAGCTCGGGCCAGTAGTCCACGTTCTCGAAGGGCATCGTCTCGACGGGGGCGCCGGTGATGATCATGCCGTCGTAGCAGGTGTGCTGGATATCGGCGAAGGATTTATAGAAGGACGCCAGGTGCTCGGGCGCGGTGTTCTTCGACGTGTGCGACGCCATCTCCACCAGGTCGACCTCGACCTGCAGGGGCGTTCCCCCGAGCAGGCGGAGCAGCTGGATCTCCGTTTCGTTCTTGGTGGGCATCAGATTGACGATGGCGATCCGCAGCGGACGGATGTCCTGTTGGATCGCCCGTTGTTCGTCCATGACGAAAATGTTTTCGGCCGCCAGCACCTTCGCCGCCGGCAGGTTATTCGGTATCTTGATGGGCATGTACGCTCCGACCCCTTTGTATCCGGTGTTTGTTTGCGCCTAAACGACGGGATGTGTTCCCCGGACGCTGGCTGATTATCATAACACATAAAAGGCCTTTTTCGTCTCAGACGAAAAAGGCCTTTTATGTGTAAGAATCAATTAGAGGAAATACTTAATGCAAAAAGGGTTGCCTTATTTGCAGAGTTTCGCCGCCATATCCGCTGCGCTTGCGGCGTCGGTCGTGTAGCAATCCGCACCGATCTGCTCGCAGAACGCCTTGGTGATGGGAGCGCCGCCGACCATGACCTTGACCTTGTCGCGGATGCCCGCCTCTTTGGCGCAGTCGACGACGTCCTTCATGACGGTCATCGTCGTCGTGAGCATCGCGGAGCAGCAGATCAGCTGGCAGCCGTTCTCTTTCGCGGTCTGGACGTACTTCTCCGGAGCCACGTCGGTGCCGAGGTCGATGACCTCGATGCCTTTGCCTTCCATCATCATCTTGACGAGGTTCTTGCCGATGTCGTGAAGGTCGCCCTTGACGGTGCCGATGCAGGCCTTGCCGATCGACTTGACGCCGGCGGAAACCAGAAGGGGCTTCAGAAGGTCCGCGCCGACGTTCATCGCGCGCGCCGCCAGAAGGACTTCCGGAACGAAGACTTCGTTGTTCTTGAACTTCTCGCCGATGACGTCCATACCTGCCAGAAGGCCCTTATCCAGAATGTCCTTCGCCGGAATCTTCTCGTCGATCGCTTTCTGGACGAGCTCTTTGATGCTCTTGGACTTACCTTTCTGAAGCTGCTCGGAAATTTCGCTCAGTATTGCTGACATTGTGTTCCCTCCTCTATATGGTTTTGGTGACTTGGGGCAGTTTTGTCGGGGGGCGTTCGTTTTCCGTCGCCGTGTTCTTTCGGAAATAACTCGGCGAGACGCCCACCACTCGCTTGAATACCTTCGTGAAATAACTCTGGTCCTCGAAGCCAACCATTTCACCGACGTCCGCCATGCTGACGTCCTTTTGCAGAAGGTATCGCTTGCTCATCTCTATCCGCAGCTGGTTCAGGTACGTGCCGAAGCTGCATCCCATGGATTTCTGGAAAACTTTGCCGAAATACGTCGGCGACAGATAGACGGCCTTCGCCGCGTCCTCCAGGGTGATCTTGCTGGAGTAGTTCTTGCGTATGTACTGGACAGCTTTCTCCACCGCGTCGACGTTTTTCCTGTCCGCAAAGTCGAAAATATTGTCGATGTACTGGTTCATGATATTCGACAACAAAGCGCACAAGTCATTGATGCCGACGACGGACTGAGCCTGTCTCCAAAACTTGTGGTTCAATTGCAGGATCTTGTCCACCGACGCGCCCGCGTCGATGACGCCGCGAGAGATCATGACCAAAAGCTCGTACGTCTTCGATTTGATGCGGTCCAGGTCTCCGTCGGAGGAGAACAATATGTGGCCCAATAATTCGTTCAACAGCTTTCTGGCGCGCGCCTTGTCGGATTCGGCGATGCTCGCCAGCAACTTCTTCTCGGTTTTTACCGGATACTCGGGCAGGGGTTTCCCTTCCCTGCGCTTCAGGATATAGCTCGTAATCTGGGCCTGCGTCGCCTGCGCGTCCGGAAAATGTGCCCCCGGCAGCCTGTCCGCCGCAGTTCCCAGCGTCATCGCGCCCACCGTCCAGCGCAGCAGGCTGGAAAACGCGGTCACACGATTCGGCGTCGCCTTCGGCATCTGATCCAGAAGTTCGGTCATGCGCCGCAGTCTGGTGTTCGCCAGGAAAAACTTGGTTTTGATGTCGAACGCGATGATATCATCGACATCCGACATTAAAATGGGACCGGCCGTAACGCCGACGACGCTCCCCGCATAACTTCCGATCGGGACGGAAATGCACGCCAGCCCGAGCGGACAGGTAAAGACGTATTTCCCCTGAAATCGTCCTGCTTCGAGCATCCCACGGACAAGCGCAGACGCGCACGTCGCCTTGTCCAACCCTGCGGCATCGCAGATCATGCAGCTTTTGCAACCAAACCCGGATTCGTGCAACACTTCGCCTCTGACATTGGAAATCGTACAACCCAAACCCGTAGACAAGGAAAAGGTTGCAATTCTCTCCACTGCGACATCGTAGTCGAAGTATTTCGCTTGTGAAGTTTCGATCATATTAACCATCGCGTTGAATGAACTATATCACAAGAAGTAAAACGTTTCTGGTAGAAAGATGCTTTTTTTGGTAAAATTCAATGAAAATACTTTGAATTTTTTCCTCTTGTAAAGGAGCCGGCGGCGGGGTCGCCGCC
>DAIRUD010000282.1:0-3275 GCA_036803565.1 Synergistaceae bacterium
CTCTCCCCTCCTGCGGCTTTCGACGTTTTTCCACACTTCGAGGGTTCGGAATGCGACCGCCTTCCGCAGTAAAAGACTGGCTCCTCTGTACGACGATGAGTTTCGCCATGTTCGTCATCGCCGTTTTTTTGCCCGTGCTCGCGCTGCCGTTGATGCTCCTCTTCCCGCTGCCGTTCGCGATCCTCTCCCTCGAACGGGGCATGTCGGCCGCGCTCGCCAGCGGGGGCGTCGTCGCCCTCTTCATCGCCGGGGCTCTCGCGGCCCCCTTGCAGGCGATCGCCTTTTTTCTGCTCTTCTGCCTCGCCGGCTCCCTGCTCGGACTGGCGTTGCGCAGGGCGGAGAGCGGCGGGGACGTTCTCCTCGCCGGTGTCATGGCATCCGTCTGCTGCAAGCTCTGCGTCATCTTCCTCATCGCCTACCTGACCGGCGTCAACCTGCTGTCGCCGGACGCCGCCACGATGGAACGCTCCATCGACATCTTCGCCTCCTACGGTTTGTTTTCCGATGCCGCAATTCCCAGGGAGGAGATGGTCCGGGCGGTCGAGCACGAAATATTTTTGATGCCGCACAAAATCCTGCTGCTCTGCGCGGTCGAGGTGTTGCTGTGCAGCCTGGCCGCCTCCAGAATACACGGAAAGCGCACGGGGGAGATCCTCTTCGCCCTGCCGCCGCTGGGGTTGTGGCGTTTCCCCAAGAATATCCTCATCGCGCTCCTGCTGGGTATTTTCCTCGAGCTGATCGCGACGCACAACGAGGGTATGGAGGTCGTGCTGCAGGCGGGGGAAAACCTCGGCGCGGTGATCCGGTCGCTTTTCGTCTTGCAGGGCCTGTCCGTTACGTGGTATTTTATGGAGATCAGAGCGTGGCCGAGATTCGCCGGGATCGCCGTCTTGTTGTCCGCCGTACTGCCCTTTTTCGGCGACATCTTTTCCATCGTCGGGGTCCTGGACATCGGTTTCGACCTGAGAAAAAGAACGGGGGGAACGCACGGATGAAGGTCATTTTAACGGACGACGTCCACAAGGTGGGCCGCAAGGGCGACCTTGTCGAGGTTTCCGACGGATACGCAAGGAATTTTCTCTTCAAGAAAGGGCTCGCCGTGGAGGGAAGCGGCGGGAAGCTCCGCGAGTGGGAGGACCAGCAGAAAGCCCGGAAGAACCGCGAGGCCAAGCAGGAAAAAGAAGCCCAGGAGACGAAGAAGAAAATCGGCGGCAAGCGCGTCGTCGTCAAGATGAGCGCGGGGGACGAAGGCCGCCTTTTCGGCAGCGTGACCTCGCAG
Organism: Synergistaceae bacterium; assembly: GCA_036803565.1. Classification (GTDB taxonomy): domain Bacteria; phylum Synergistota; class Synergistia; order Synergistales; family Synergistaceae; genus DAIRUD01. The sequence continues at coordinate 1,280 of DAIRUD010000282.1, forward strand.
CAGGTCGCCGCGTCGCTCTCCGAGCAGCTCGGCGTCTCCGTGGACAAAAAGGATATCAAACTCGACGAAACAATCAGGCAGCTCGGCTCCTATCCCTTCCGGATCCGGCTGTATACCGGCGTGGAGGCCGACCTCACCCTCGCAGTCGAGGCCGAGTAACCTTGTCCGAATATCTGCCGTCCGAGCGGATTCCGCCGAATAACCTCAACGCGGAACGGTCCGTGTTGGGCGCGTGCCTCCTCGACCGCGAGGCGATGCTTCACGTCGTCGAGTCCCTGCGCCCGGAGGATTTTTACGATCCCCGGCATGCGCTGACGTTCGAGGTTCTCGCCGACATGTACGAGAAGGACCGCGCCGTCGATTCCCTCACCTTCCAGGAGGAACTCACGCGGCGGAATCTGCTGGAGCGCGTGGGTGGCCTGCCGTTCGTGGCCTCGCTGGTGGACGCCGTCACGACGACGGCGAACGTCGAGTACCATTGCGCCATCGTCAAGGACAAGTCCGTACACCGCGCGCTCATCCGCGTTGGGGCGGACATCACGCGCACCGGCTTCAGCGAGGAGGTCGAATATCAGGAGGCGCTGTCGAGCGCGGAGCAGCAGGTGTTCGAAATCGCGCGCCACGGCACGCGGAGCCACCTGAAGGAGATCTCCGACGTCGTCGTCAACACCTTCGACCAGATCGAGAAGAGCATCCTGGAGGGGTTTTCCGCGAACGGAATCCCCACCGGTTTTCACGATTTCGACAAACTGACCGGCGGTTTTCAGCCGGGCAGCCTGAACATCATCGCGGCGCGTCCCTCCATGGGGAAGACGGCTTTCGCGCTGAACGTCGCGCAACACGCCGCACTGACCGAGGGTGCGCCGGTGCTGATCTTCAGCCTGGAAATGTCGGCGGAGCAGCTGGCGAACCGCATGCTGAGCTCAGAAGCCCGCGTCAACATCAAGGAGATGCAGCAGGCGGGGCAGGTCCGCAGCGATCAGTGGAACGCGCTGACGGACGCAGTGGCACGTCTGAGCCGTTCGCCGATTTTCATCGACGACAGCTCGATGCTGACGACGATGGAGCTGCGTTCCCGCTGCAGGCGTTTCTTCAGCAAGCACAAGGACGAAAAATGCCTGATCATCGTCGACTACCTGCAGTTGATGGCCAACTCCCGCAGATCGGAAAACCGGCAACAGGAAGTGTCCGAGATCTCCAGGTCGCTCAAGGGCGTGGCGCGCGAGTTCGAAGTCCCCGTCATCGCGCTCTCGCAGCTCTCCCGAGAGGTGGAAAAACGCGGTTCCGACAAGCGTCCCATGCTCTCCGACCTGCGGGACAGCGGCGCCATCGAACAGGACGCCGATGTCGTCGCGTTTCTCTATCGGCCGGCGTATTATCAGCAGGACAAGGAAGCGGCCGACCCGACGGCGGAGATCGCGGTGGCGAAGCACCGCAACGGTCCGACCGGCAAGGTCGACCTCGTCTTTTACAGGGAATATTCCCGCTTCGAAAGCCTCGCTTACTTCAACGGTTGAGGGCGGCGGGCGGGAATGTGTTATAGTCTTTATGACGCCGCCTCCTCGCGCAGTTTGTACATATATACACTGCGCCCGGCGGCGGAATGACATACAGTAGGATCCGGGAGGCGTCGCGGTGGCAGACAAAATGTGGGATATCCTTCGATTTCTGAAAAACCCCGACGGAGAAACCGACGCGGGTGCGGTTCCCGACGCGGAGAACGAGCGGCGGCGGTTGAACGCGCAGTTGCTGCAGGCCGTTGAGCGCACGGAGGCGGCCGTGGACGAGGCGATTGGGGGAGAGACGCTGGACGCGAGCGTGAGCAGCGGCGAAAGCGTCTTCCTCACCAGAAGCCTCGACGCCGAACCGTTGCCCGCAGCCCCGCCCGAACCGGCATTCGACGTACAAACGCCGACCGAACAGGACGCCCTTCCGGCGGAGGAGGCGGAAAGCCGGGACCTCCCGGACGACGCGGCGGCCATCCCCGACGCGCCGC
>DAIRUD010000283.1:0-3273 GCA_036803565.1 Synergistaceae bacterium
CCGCCACTGTGGGCCCGACGAACCGGCGAAACGCCACTGGGAGGCATCCCGGGAAGGCGCCGGAGAGGTAGAAGGCGAGCCAGGAAACCGGCCGCGCGGTCCGGACAGATGCGGCCGCCCCCGAAGGGGCGCGCCGCTCCCGCGGGAACACGGGAACATTTGCGGCGTTTGCCGCAGGTGGGGCTGTGCGTGCGCACGGTTCCATTTTTTTGAGGGGGCATGCAGGTGATACGGACGATACGGAAACGGGACGGCAGACAGGCGGGATACGACCGCGCCAAGATCGAGACGGCGATCGCCAAGGCGTTTCGCGCCACGGGGGAGGAGACGCACTCCCCCGACGGGACGTCCGCGCCGGCGCGCGTGGCGCAGTTCGTGGAGGAGCGCATCGAGGCGACCGGCCTCGTCTCCCCCTCGGTGGAGCAGATCCAGGACGTGGTCGAAGCGGCGTTGATCGACTGCGGCTACATGAAGACCGCGCGCGCCTATATCCTCTACCGCGCCGAGCGGTCGAAGGTGCGGGAGATGCGCACCGGCCTCATGAAGACCTACGAGGACATCGCCTTCAAAAGCGCGCTGGAGTGCGACATCAAACGGGAGAACGCCAACATCGACGCCGACACGCCCATGGGGACCATGCTCAAATACGGCTCCGAGGGCGCCAAGCGCTTCTACGAGATGTTCGTCATCGAACCGCGCTTCGTCGCCGCGCACAAGGCGGGCGAGATCCACATCCACGACCTCGACTTCTACACCCTCACCACCACCTGCTGCCAGATCGAGCTGATCAAGCTCTTCGAGGGCGGATTTTCCACCGGCCACGGCGTGCTGCGCGAGCCGAACGACATCGCCTCCTACTCCGCCCTGGCCTGCATCGCCATCCAGAGCAACCAGAACGACCAGCACGGCGGCCAGAGCATCGTCAACTTCGACTACGCCATGGCCCGCGGCGTCGCCAAAACATACGCGAAGAAATACCGGGAGTTCCTGGCCACCGCCCTCTCCCTGCTGGCCGACGATATCGCGGACGAGGCCGACGAGGCGCTCGCCGGGCTGCACGAGGGGGGCGCGACGCCCTCGATGGAGGACGCCGGCTACCTTTCCGCAGAGCGGGACGCGCTCGCCGCCGTCGGGTTGGCTGCCGGGACGATCGCCCGGGCGCAGGATTTCGCCCGCAAGCGGGCGCAGGAGGCGACGGAGCGCGCTGCCTACCAAGCAATGGAGGGCCTCATCCACAACCTCAACACCATGCACTCCCGCGCGGGCGCGCAGACGCCCTTTTCCTCGATCAACTACGGCATGGATATATCCCCCGAAGGGCGGCTGGCCATGCGCGCCTTGCTGGAAGCCACCGAAGCGGGGTTGGGCAACGGCGAGACGCCGATCTTCCCCATCCAGATCTTCCGCGTCAAGGAGGGCGTCAACTTCAACCCCGGGGAGCCCAACTACGATCTTTTCCAGCTCGCCTGCCGCACCTCGGCGAAGCGCCTCTTTCCCAACTTCTCCTTTCTCGACGCGCCCTTCAACGCGCAATACTACGAACCGGGGCGCCCCGAGACGGAGATCGCCTACATGGGCTGCCGCACCCGCGTCATCGGCAACATCCACGACCGGGATCGCGAAATCAGCAACGGCCGGGGCAACCTGAGCTTTACGACGATCAACCTGCCGCGCATCGCCATCCAATCGCACGGCAGCATTCCCGCCTTCTTCGACGAGCTGGAGGCGAAAATGAACCTCGTCATCGCCCAGCTCATGGAGCGCTACCGCATCCAGAGCGCGCGGCGCGTCCGCAACTACCCCTTCCTCATGGGACAGGGCATCTGGCTGGACAGCGAACGGCTCGACTGGAACGACGAAGTGGGCGAGGTCCTGAAGCACGGCACGATGTCCGTGGGCTTCATCGGCCTGGCCGAAGCGCTGAAATCCCTCACCGGGACGCATCATGGCGAGAGCGATTCCGCACAGGACCTCGGCCTCGACATCATCCGCTACATGCGCGAACGCCTCGACCGCGAGACGGAGGCGAGCGGACTGAATTTCACCCTGCTGGCCACCCCCGCCGAGGGCCTCTCGGGACGCTTCGTGCGCATCGACGCGCGCGAGTTCGGGGAGATCCCCGGCGTGACGGACCGCCCCTATTACACGAACAGCTTCCACATCCCCGTCTATCACGACATCACCGCGGCCCGCAAAATCGCCCTGGAAGCGCCGTACCACGCCCTGACGAACGCGGGGCACATCACCTACGTCGAACTGAACGGCAACGCCACGCAGAACCCGGAGGCGTTCGAGAAGATCGTGCGCCACATGGCGAAGAGCGGCATCGGCTACGGCTCCATCAACCATCCCGTCGACCGCGACCCGGTCTGCGGCTACAACGGCATCATCGGCGACAGTTGCCCCAAGTGCGGCAGATCCGAGGGGGACGGGAACCGGAACTTCGACCGCATCCGCCGCATCACCGGCTATCTCGTGGGCACGGTGGACCGCTTCAACAACGCCAAGCGCGCCGAGGAGCGCGACCGTAAAAAACACGGCCTCCACGATGCGGATTGCGGGGATCGTTGAGGAGTCCTTCGTAGACGGCCCCGGCATCCGCTACGCCGTCTTCGTGCAGGGTTGCCCGCACCGCTGTTCCAGCTGCCACAACCCGCAAACGCATGATCCCGCGGCCGGAGAGGAAGCCCCCGCCGAGGAGATCGCCGCGTCTCTGGAGCGCGCCTTCGCGGCCAACCCCTTGCTGGACGGCGTTACCTTCACCGGCGGGGAACCGCTGGCCCAGGCGCAGGCACTGTTGCCGCTGGCACGAAGAGCCCGGGCGCTGGGCCTGAGCCTGTGGATATACACGGGCTATACGGCGGAGGAGATCGCGGAGACGGACGATCCCGGCGTTCTCGCGTTGTTGGATTTCGCAGACGTCCTCGTAGACGGGCGGTACGAGGAAGGACGGCGGACGCTGGAACGCCCCTTCGTCGGCAGCGCCAACCAGCGGACGATCCCCGAGCCGGGATTGTACATTCGTACAATGCGTACGGAGCCATCGCGCGTTAAACTCTTCCCATCGGTCGCGGGACATCACAAGCGGCCCGACGATACGAACGAGGGGTGATGCGATGAACGAAGACGGCTGCGGATTCGAAGGCGTCGCGGATCGCCGGACCGGACGCCCGTCGAGGGGCAAAATCCGGCATGGGTCTTGAATAAAAAGCGACATCCAGGAAATTAGCGAACAGGAAACCTCGAAAAACCTCTCTCACGCCGCCGCCCTTC
>DAIRUD010000284.1:0-3270 GCA_036803565.1 Synergistaceae bacterium
GGGTGCGGGGCGGAGCCCCGCGGTCCGACCCCTTACTTGATCAGCGAAAAGTCGCCGATGGCGTCGAAGAGCGCCTTGCACTCCAGCAGCAGGGCGAGGCGATTGTTGCGCACGGCCGGATCGTCGGCCATGACCATGACGTCGTCGAAGAACTTCGAGATGGCGGGCGACAGGGCGGAGAGGGCCTCGCAGACCGATTTCCAGTCGCAGCGCTCCAGTGCGCTCCGCACGACGACGCCCTGCCCCGCCAAAACGGAGCGCAGGGCTTTTTCGGCGTCCTCGGCGAGTTTGCCCTCGTCGAGCTCCACGGCGCGCAACTCCTCCTCCGGCAATTTGCCGAGGATGTTGTTGACGCGCACGGCGGAGAGCACGAGGGAGGCGAACCAGTCCGCGCCGCTGACCTCGTCGAAGACCTGCAGCATGCGCAGCGCCTGCAACGGGCGGTGCCCCATGGAGCCGACGACGAGGCTGGTCGTGCCGTGCGCGAAGCCGCGCTCGCGCAGCTGGTTGTGCAGGCGCTGGCGGTAGAACTCGAGAACGCGCCCCATCGTATCGGCGTCGGCGTCGAGCAGCTTCGCCCCCTCGGCGAAGAGCGCGCCCAGGTCCACATCCATCTCCAGGCCCCAGAGGATCTCGTTGACACAGCGTGCGGCGCGGCGCAGCGCGTACGGGTCCTGCGAGCCGGTCGGCGAGAGGCCGACTTTGTGGATGCCGATCATCGAGTCGACGCGGTCGCAAACGCCGATGACGGCGCCCTCGCGCCCTTTGGGCAGATCGTCGCCCGCGAAACGGGGCAGGTACTGCTCGTACAGGGCGTCGGCGACGGCGGCGGGTTCGCCCTCGCGCTTGGCGTACTCCCGGCCCATGACGCCCTGCACCTCGGGGAACTCGAAGACCATGCCGGTCACCAGGTCGGCCTTGGCCAGCCGTGCCGCCCTGTCCACGGCGGGGGCGATTTCGTCCATCCCCAACTCCTTCACCAGCCACGCCGAGAGTTTGCGCGCGCGCTCGGACTTTGCCAGCACCGAGCCGAGCTGCTCCTGATAGAGCACCTTCTCCAGCTCCGGCAGGCGGGACTCCAGGGTGCGGGCGCGGTCCTCCTTCCAGAAGAAGGCGGCGTCGTGCAGGCGGGCGCGCAGGACGCGCTCGTTGCCGTCCCGCACCACGGCCATATCGCGGGCCTGGTTGTTGCTGACGCCGACGAAGGCCGCCATGAGCTTGCCGCCCGCATCGCGGACGGGGAAGTAGCGCTGGTTCTTCTTCATCGTCGCGATCAGGACCTCTTCGGGGATCTCCAGGAACGACTCCTCGAAGCCGCCGCAGAAGGGCACCGGGTACTCGACGAGCTGCGCGTTCTCCTCCAGCAGGTCGGGGTCGTCGTCGGCCCTTCCGCCCAACGTTTTCTCGATGGCGGCGATCCCTTCCCGGATCATCCCTTTGCGCCGCTCATGGTCGACGACGACGTATTCGCGCTCCATAATCCCCTCGTACGCATCGGCGCTCGTGATGTCCACGGCGGGCGCGCCCATGAAGCGATGGCCGCGGCTGACCGCCCCGCTCGCCACGTTGCCGAAGCAGACGGGGACGATCTCGCTGTCCCAGAGCGCGACGATCCAGCGGACGGGCCGGGCGAAGCGGACGCCGGAGTTGTCCCAGTACATATTCTTGGCAAAGGAAATCTTTCGCAGCAGGCCCGTCAGAAAGTCGGGCAGCAACTCGACGGTCTCCCGCCCCGTCTCGCGTACGACGGCGAAGAGGTATTCGACGCCCTTGACCTCCTCGAACTTGAGGTCGGCGACGTCGACGCCGCGGCTCTTGGCGAAGCCGAGCGCCGCCTTGGTGTAGCCGCCGTCCGGCCCGACGGCCTGGTTCTTCGGCGGGCCCTTGACCGTCTCCTCGAAATCCTCCTGGCGGTCGGCCAGGTCTTTCACATAGAGGACGATGCGGCGCGGCGTCCCGGTCACCCGGACGTCGCCGTAGCGGAGGCGCAGCTCCGACAGCCCGGCGCGCGCCAGGTCGGCCAGTTCGGCGATGACGCGGGTCATGAAGCCCGCCGGGATCTCCTCGGTGCCGATCTCGAACAGCAAATCGCGGAGGATCACCGCGCATCGCCCCCTTCCGCGGTTTTAACCGGTTCGACCGGCTCGATCGCGTTCCACCGCTCCACATCGCGGAACTTGCCCGCCAGCGGAAAGCCCATCTCCTCGCGCTGCGCGCGGTAGGCGCGGCAGCAGGCGCTGGCCACGGCCCGGACGCGCCCGATATAACCGGTGCGCTCGGTGACGCTGATGGCGTTGCGCGCGTCGAGCGTGTTGAAGGCGTGCGAGCATTTGAGGACGTAATCATAGGCGGGCAGCACCATGCCGCGCGCCAGCGCGCGGGCGGACTCCGCCTCGTACATGTTGAAGAGCTTGAAGAGCATGTCGGTGTCGGCGATCTCGAAGTTGTACGTCGACCCCTCGACCTCCGAGCGGTGATGGATGTCGCCGTATTTGACGTCGCCCACCCACTCCAGGTCGTAGACGCTGGCGACCTTCTGCACGTACATCGCGATGCGCTCCAGCCCGTAGGTCAGTTCGCCGGGCACGAGCTCCATGTCCACGCCGCCCATCTGCTGGAAATACGTGAACTGCGTGATCTCCATGCCGTCGAGCCAGACCTCCCAGCCGAGGCCCCAGGCGCCGGTCGTCGGGTTCTCCCAGTCGTCCTCGACGAAGCGGATGTCGTGGTCCCCCGGGTCGATCCCCAGCGCTTTGAGGCTTTCCAGGTAGAGCTCCTGGATGTTGTCGGGCGCGGGCTTCAAGATGACCTGGTATTGATAGTAATGCTGGAGGCGGTTCGGGTTCTCGCCGTACCTGCCGTCGGTGGGGCGGCGCGAGGGTTCGACGTAGGCCACCCGCCACGGCTCCGGTCCGATGACGCGCAACGTCGTCGCGGGGTTCATGGTTCCGGCCCCGACCTCGATATCGTACGGCTGCTGCAAGACGCAGCCGCGGCTCGTCCAGAAGTGCTCCAGACGCATGATCAATTCCTGAAAATTCAAGTACAACCCCCCTGTCGGCCATAACGCGCGGAAAACATTCCCCACGGTGTGGCACATTATAGCGGAAGAAGGGCCGCAATCCAATAAAGGCACACGGTAAAACCCCTTGCGCGTCGCGAGCGGCGACGCAAGGGCGCGTTCCGGAACGAAGCCGCAGCAATTCCAATGATAAATCCAATCGCTCATAATGATCGGCCACGTGGCAGCACTCCCCCAGTCGGCTCTGC
>DAIRUD010000285.1:0-3255 GCA_036803565.1 Synergistaceae bacterium
TGTAATAAAATAACTTAAAGTATTTAAAATATTCAAGAGGGGGTGCGGCGAATGAAGCGTAGGGTGATGTGGACGTTGCCGTTCTTGTTGGGGGGATGCGTACTGGCGGGCGCTCCGCAGCCGAGTGCGGCGGTGACCTCCGGCCGGGGGGATCTGCCGCGTTCGTCCGATATCATGTCGATTTCCGGGTTGGGGCGGATGGGTGCCGACGCGGAGGTCGTGGTGCACGGGATGCTCGTCGCGCGGTCCGACGACGAAAAACAGGCGCTTTTGCGCGACGCGAGCGGCAGCGTGGTCCTGGACTTCGGCAGCGAGGAATCGCTGAAAGCGAGCGGCGTCGCCGTCGACGACGCCGTGGTGGTCCTCGGCAGGTTGGATACGGAGCGGATGCCGCATGCGATCCGCGTCGCCAACATCGCCAAGCTGGACGACGGTCCCGCGACCGCCCGGGTGATCGGCCCCGTCGAAACCGCCGCCGCCGGATTGCGGTCATGGGCGGGCCGGGTGGCGGACGACGCCGACGAGAAGCTGGAACGCGCCGATAGCGGTCTGCGGCGGGCGGAGGAGGGTATCCGCGAACGGAAGCGGGCCTTGGAGGAGGAATACGAGGTCCGTTTGCAGGCGCTCGAAAAACGTTATGACGAGATGAAACGGGAACTGGAGGAGACGTATGGGGATGCGAAGGAAGGCCTGAAAAAGCGCACCGCGGAGGCCAAGGACGCTCTGGAGGCGGAGCGCGTCGCGCTGCATACGCCGCGCAACGAGATCCGCGAGATCGTCGTGCCCGCGGATGTCGTCACCGGGTCGGCCAGGAACACCACGATCGCCGAATCCATGAAGCTCCGCAACGGCGAGGAGGTGCTGCTGCGCGGCTACATTCGGGACCGCCTCGATGATGGGCGCTATATCCTCGTGGACGACAGCGGTAAAATTCACCTGCGGATCGATCAGGACCTGCTGAAGGGGCGCGAACCGGCTCCCTCCGAGCTCATTCTGGTGCGGGGCAGGCTCTCGGTCCGGGAGGTGGACGGCACGGATCATTACGATGTGGATGTGCTGGAAGTACAGTGACGTCAAGCGCGACCGCCGTTGCCGGATGGAAGGCGGGTGCACGATTGCTTTTGACTTGTCCTGACTAACGTGGGTATAATAGAACACACGTTATTTTAGGAGGGTGTGACAGGCATGTCGGACGAAATGCACAACGTCGAAAGACACGAATTTCAAAGCGAGGCCAAGCAGATTCTGGAGTTGATGATCCATTCGGTGTACTCCAATCCGGACATCTTCCTCCGGGAGCTGATTTCCAACGCGTCGGACGCCATCGACAAGCTCCGTATCGAGAGTCTCAGCGACGAGAACCTGGCCGGGCAGGCCGGGGACGGGCGGATCACCGTCGCGGTGGACCGCGAGGCCAAGACCGTCACGGTCTCCGACAACGGCATCGGGATGTCCCACGACGAGCTGATTTCCTATTTGGGGACCATCGCCCGCAGCGGCACGAAGGAGTTCCTGCGCGCCATGCGGGAAGCGGCTTCGGGGCAGGGCGACCTGATCGGCCAGTTCGGCGTCGGCTTCTACTCCAGCTTCATCGTGGCGCACCGGGTGACCGTCGATTCGATGAAGGCGGGCACCGGCGAATCGTGGGTCTGGGATTCGACCGGCGACGGTTCCTTCACCATCGGCAGCGGAGCGCGGGAGACGAGCGGCACGGACGTCACGCTCTACATGCGCGAGGCCGAGCACGACGACGCGGAGGCGCACAAGGACTATCTGTCGGTCTGGACCCTGCGGGAGATCGTCAAGCAGTACTCGGACTTCGTCTCCTACCCGATCTACCTGCGGGAGGAGGGCAATGAGGAAGCGGACGAAACGCCCGTCAACTCCATGAAGGCCCTCTGGATCCGTGCCGAGAACGAGGTGACGGAGGAGGAGTACCACGATTTCTACCGGCATCTTACCCACGACTGGCAGGACCCGCTGGAGCGCATCGTCTATCGCGGCGAGGGGACGAACGAGTTTCACGCCCTGCTCTACGTCCCCGCGCATCCGCCGATGGACCTCTTCTACCGCGACGGTGCGCACGGCATTCAACTCTACATCCGCCGGGTCTTCATCATGAACGACTGCCGCGAGCTGATCCCCGAGTATCTCCGCTTCGTCAAGGGCGTCGTGGATTCCGAGGATCTGTCGCTCAACGTCTCGCGTGAAATTCTGCAGCAGGACGTGCACACGGCGATGATCAAGCGCAGCCTGACGCGCAAGCTGCTCGACTCCTTCCGCCGCATGAAGGAGGACCGCCCCGACGACTACAGAAAGTTCTGGGACATGTTCGGCGTCGTGCTCAAGGAGGGCATCGTCTCCGACGCGCGCAACCGCGAGCAGGTCATGAAGCTGGCCCTCTTCGACAGTTCGCGGGGCGGCAAGAGGACGCTGGAGGAGTACGTCGCCTCCCTGCGCGAGGGCCAGAAGAGCGTGTATTACCTCGCCGGGGGGACGCCGGAGGCGCTCGCCGCCTCCCCCAAGCTGGAGGCGTTCGAGAAGCGCGGCATCGAGGTGCTGTTGCTCGGCGACCCCGTCGACGAGATCTGGACCGGCGCGGCCGGCGCGTTCGAGGAACATCCCTTCGTCTCCATCTCCGTCGCGGACATCGAGATCGAGGGGGAGGACGCGATCGACGAGGAGGAGCGGGAGGCGGCGAAGAAGGTCGAGGAGACGGGCCTCGTCTCCAAGTTGAAGGAGGCCCTGGTGCGACTCGGCGACGCGGCGAAGTCGGTCGAGGATGTGAAGGTCTCCTCGCGGCTCGTCGACTCCCCGGCCACCTTCGTGCTCAAGGGCGCGCCGGTGTCCCCGCAGATGCGGAACTTCTTCCGCGCCATGGGGCAGGAGATGCCCGAGGAAAAGCGCGTGCTGGAGCTGAACCCGAGCCATCCGCTGATCCGCAAGATCGCCGTGGAGGCGGAGCGCGCGGCGGGCGCGGAGGACGCCGCGGAGAAGTTCGACGGTTGGGCGACGATCCTGATCGGCCTCGCCTCCATCGGCGACGGGGAGCCGCTGGAAAACGGGAGGGACTTTACGAAAATCCTGACCCGGCTTTTGGAGCTGTAGAGCGAGAGTACGAGGGGGAGTCCCCGCGGGATCGCGCCCTGCGGGCGGTGCGCACCGCGGCACGGCTGGCGGCAGCAGAGCGGAGCATGACGAAAAAAAGGAGAAACGCGATGAAAAAATTGCTGGTTCTGCTGTTCGTTTGTCTGT
>DAIRUD010000286.1:0-3246 GCA_036803565.1 Synergistaceae bacterium
CCCTCCTTCAGGACGACGCACGCCTTGACGTATTCGCCCTTTTCCCCGCGCGGCATCCCGATCACGGCGACGTCGGCCACATCGGGGTGCGCCTTGAAAATCGCCTCGACCTCGCCGGGGTAGACGGGAATACCGTCGACCACGACCACGTCCACGGCGGGCGAGACGAATGTGATATACCCGTCCTCGTCGATGCGGACGACGTCCTGCGTGTCGAACCAGCCCGCGCGAAACCGCTCCGCGGAGAGCGCCTCCGCGCGATAGTACCCCTTGGTCACGGCGTCCCCCCGGATCCAGAGCCTGCCGTCGGTCTCGAAGGGCAGCAAATTTCCCTCCGCGTCGCGCACCTGCGCGTCGAAGCAGGAGAGGATGCGCCCCGCGGTGCCCGGGCGGATCTCCGCCTCGCTGGGGGTAAAGGCGAGCACCCCCGACGCCTCCGTCAACCCGTAGCCTTCGAGCGGAGCGACGCCGAGCACCTCGCGGACCCGCTCGGCGAGGCCGGGCACCAGTTCGCCCCCGCCGTAGACCACGAGTTTCACCTTCGACATCGGCGTGATCTCACGGTCACTGCCCAGCAGGATCCGCAGCATGATCGGCACCGCCGGGATGACGGTGACGCCGGCGGTGCGGATCGCGGTGAGCGTGTGTTTGGGCGGCACCAGGGAGGGGATGACGACCTGGGGGATGCCGGTGAGCAGCGGCATCATGCCGCCGACGACGAAACCGAGCGAGTGGTAGTTGGGAATCGCGTTGAGGACGACGTCGTCCTCGTCCAGTTGGGGCAGCATCTCGACGATCGAGGTCAGCAAGGACAGGATGTTCTCGTGGGTGATGGGGACGGCCTTCACATCTCCCGACGCGCCGGCGGTGTGGAACAACGCGGCGATGTCGCCCTCCTCGTCGGGGAGGCCCGACACGCCCGTAAACGCCGGAGAAACGTCGTTCAAGGCGGCCGGGACGGCGGGAATGCCCGCGTCCTGGATAAAATCGACGAGCCCGGCGATCTCCCTGCTGACGATCGCGCCGAAGACGCCGACGCTCTTCAGGTAGGAGGGGACGGGCGGGTATTTCAGGTGGGGGTTGACCGGGACGACGGAGCCGCCCAGACGCCACGCCGCAATACACAGAGCGAGCAGAATCGGGCTGTTCGGCAAGACCAACCCCAGCCGCTGCCCCTTCGTAAAACCGCTTTTCGCGAGGCTTTCCTCGCACTCGGCGGCCATTTCGTACAGCGCGCCGCGCGACCACCATGCGCCGCGCCACCAAAGACAGGGCTCCGTCGGAGCCTTGTCGATATTTTGCAGGATCAGCTCGTCGAGCCTCTGCCGCATCCGTCCCACTCCTTTTTCATCGCCGAAGCGGCCTACAGGAAAAGAGCCAGATAAGCCCCCCATGCCGCCGCAAAAGGAAGCAGGTTTTCCGGTATGTCGTAACGCGCGTGATATAGTCCGTAATCCATCCCCGTCCCCAGAAACATCAGACAGGAGGGCAGTTGTTCCGAGTAGAACGAAAAATCCTCCCCCACCAACAGGGGATTGGTCAGAACCTCCATGGAATCGCTGCCGACAAGCGCCGTGCCGATCCGGAACAGGTCGGTGACCAGGGCGTCGTTGTTGACCACAGGCCCGTAGTCGAGCATGTATTCCACCGAGGCCGCGATATGGGAAAGCCGCGCGAGGCCCTTGACCATCTCCTCGACGCGGAATTTCAGGAAACGCTGTACCTCGCGGTCCGTCGAGCGCAAAGTCCCCCAGAGGTGCGTCTCCTCCGCGATCACGTTATAGACGTCCGCCGCCTCGATCCTGCCGAACGAGAGCACCGCGCTGCTGCGGGGGTCGACCTCGCGGGTGAGCAGGGCCTGCAAGGCGATCTGCACCTGCGCCGAGAGAAAGAGCGGATCCGCCGTCAGGTGCGGCGTGGAACCGTGCCCGCCCTGCCCCATCAGGCCGATGTGCACCTTGCTGGAGAAGGCCGTTACGTGTCCGCGGTTCGTCAGGATCTGCCCGTAGGGAAGGTGCGGCACCCAGTGTACGCACAACATCCGCTCGATGCGGAATTCTTCGATCAGTCCGGCGTCGATGAGGAGCTTCGCGCCCCCCTTGCCCTCCTCCGCCGGCTGAAAGAGAAAGACGACGGGGCAGCGCAACTCCGAACGCCGTTCGGACAGGAGCGCCGCCGTCCCCAGCAGGGCGGCCATATGGGCGTCGTGCCCCTGCACGTGGGAAACCCTGCTGTCGAAAGAACTGAACGGCAGGCCGGTATCCTCCCGGACTTCGGCCGCGTCGATTTCCGCGCGGAAGGCGATCGCGCCGCCCGAAAGCTCGCCGCCGATCCTGCCGATCACGCAGGTCGGCAGCCCGAATCCCTTGAAGACCTCCACCCCCGGCAGAGAGGAGAGGATCGCCTCGATCTTGCTGGCGGTCATATGCTCCTCCAGGCCCAGTTCGGGGAATTGATGGAACGCCCGCCGCCAATCGACGAGCTCGTTCGTCATTCCCTCCGCTTCCGCGAGGAGCTTTACGCCCTCGTCGCCGACGACTTCCGGATCGAACATATAGATTCTCTATCCCTCCAGCCAGCGGCGGAACGGTTCGGGGGCGCTCCAGGGTTCCAAGCGCATGGCGCTGGCGAGGATTCTCCCCTTGGCCCAGCCGTCCGAGCCCACTTCCTTGCCCGCCAGCCCGTCGCGCAACTCCCAACAGTCGTCGTCCGGGCGTTCGGCGTCGACGGAGAGCCCGACCGAACCGTAACCCCAGATCCACTCCTGCGAACCGGAGATGAGCGGGTTTTTCTGCCTGCGGAAGGCGACCAATTTCTGCGGTGTGCGGAACGTGGCGGATTTATACACGCTGTCGAAGGGCAAAACGCCGAACCCGCGTCCCTCGCCCCCGTCCGGGAGGGAGATGACATTCCCCAACAGCGGGGCGGAACCGCCCTCCGCGAGCAGGAAAGCGTTGCCGCCAGACGCCCGGCCGAGCATCGTCTTGAGGTAGAGGTTGCCGAAGAACTTGGGCAACGCCAGATAGGCCAGCCCGTGCGGTATGTACACGCCATGGATGGGGACGCTATGGGTGATGTTCCCGTCGAGCGGGATCTCGACCACGTTGCAGCCCAGCACGCGCAGCAAATGCTCCGTGCCGTCGCCGCCGAGCGTCAGGGAGGGATGGCGGACGACGGCGATGTTCACCTTGCCGCTGTCCTCGATCGGCTTGCAGAGCGCCGCCTGCGGCACCCAGTTGGGCGCGG
>DAIRUD010000287.1:0-3246 GCA_036803565.1 Synergistaceae bacterium
CCCCCGGCGGAGCGCGTCGGGGAGCGCGTGCTGGATGCCGCGGGACGCGACGTGACGGAGCTCTTTCTGCGCGGGGCGCGGGAGACGCTTGCCCTTGCCCGCCGCGAGGGCGTCGTGCGCGCGATATTGAAATCGCGCAGCCCTTCCTGCGGGATCGGTGAAATTTACGACGGAACGTTCAGCGGCACGCTGACGGAGGGCGCGGGCGTCACGGCCGCACTGCTGACGGCGCAAGGAATAGAAGTGATGGACGAACGGGCGGTCGGGCGGATCGCCCTTTAGGCGTCGGGCACATCCGGCCCGTCGAAGCCGCATTTCTCCGCGACGATCTCGGCGGCGGACTGGCCGCCCCCGTGGCGCATCAGGTAGGCGGCCGCCAGCGCCGTCGACACGCCGAGGACCGCGAGCGCGGCGAGGGTCGTTCCGCTCCCCAGCGCCATGTCGCCGCGCATCACCTGCCAGCTCCCCAGGAAGCCGAAGAGGATGAAGACGGCGGCGGAGACGAGTTTCACCGTCCGCTCCGGGATGCGTCTGCACATGACGACGCCGACGACGATGCCGATGCCGTCGGCGATCATCATGCCGGTCGTCGTTCCCAGCAGGACGCCCAGCGGCGAGCCCGGGAATTTCGTGGCCAACGCGATCGTGGCCAGCTGCGTCTTGTCCCCCATCTCCGCGATGAAGAAGGCGATCGCCACCGTCGCGACCGCGCCGAAGCGGCTGGTGCGATTTTCCTCGCCCTCCAGCCGATCGCCGCGGATCGTCCACAGGCCGAAGAGGATGAACGAAAGGGACGCCGCGGCCTGGATCCACGTTTGCGCCCCCGCGAAGCGCGTCAGGTAGTTGCCGACCGCGACGGCCAGGGCGTGGTTCAACACCGTTGCCAGAAGAACGCCGAGCAATACCTTGCGCGCGTTATAGCGCGTCGCGAATGCCATCGCCAGAAGCTGCGTTTTGTCCCCCATCTCCGCCAGCACGACCGCACCGGCGGAAAAGAGGAACGCGACAGTGTTTGCGTACATTTCCTCCACTCCTCGTCTTGTTTCGATTCGGCCCGGGACGCCGTGGAGCTTCGCGACTTCGGACGCCCGGTCCGTATTGCCGTGCGTATATAGCAAAAACGAGACTTCTCCACGACGCAACGTCGTGTTAAAAGTCTCGTTACCTACGCGGTTATAAAGCCAGGCCTCGCTGCCGCCAGTATGTTGACTTTATAATTAAAACTACTCCCCTTTAACGGAGATTATGCTACAGGACGGTGCATGAGCTGTCAAGTAGAGATGCGGGAGGGCGCGGCTGCGGTTCTGCGTATCTTCGATGATCTTCGCCGAGCGGGTACGCATCGGAGCGGGAGTGATGTTTTCCCGTGCCTGCCGTGCGGAATGGCGTTCCCCTTTCCCTTCGCCCCGGCGCGCTGTTCGCGTGTCTATGTCGCCATCAGGATGATGCCCGGCAGGAGCAGGACGATGCTGATGATGCGGACGGTGTGGAAGACGGAGGCGGTGAAGGCGTCGGCCCCGATCTCCTCGGCGTAGACGGCGATCTGGCTCAGCCCCGCCGGGGAGGTGCAGAGCAGGCAGAGGACGAGGTCCCAGCCCGCGATGCGGTGCAGGAGGTACGCGAGCAGCGTGCAGCCCAGCAGCATGACGGCGGTGGTGGCCAGCGCCGGGAGCAGGATGCCGCCGAGCGCGCGCACCATCTCGCCGGTGATGCGCCCGCCCATGGTGATGCCCAGGCAGGTCTGCGCGGCGAAGGTCAGCGTGCGGTTGGCGGGATAGGAGCGCCCGAGAACGACGGAACAGGCTCCCGCGGAGAGCATCGCGCCGATCAGCGCCCCGGCGGGGACGCCGAGCTGCCGCAGCAGAGCCGCCCCGGCCACGGCGCACAGCGCCAGGGAGGGGTATTGGCGGCGATCGAAACGCGGCGTCACGACGACCTCCGCGGGCGTCGCCGGGGGACTTTCCGGAATTGCCGCGCGGCGGCGGACGCCGAACGCGACGATCAGGGGCAGCATGGAGACGAAGAAGACGATGCGGAAGAGCTGCACGCAGGCGATGACGGAAAGATCCGCACCCATCGAGAGGCCGAAGATCATCATCTCCGCAATCCCCCCGGCGGTGGAGGCGATCAGGGCGGTTTGCAGGGAGACGTCGGAGGCCCAGTAAAGGGTTGCGCCGCACAACAGCGAGAGTACGATGAGGCCGACGGCGGCCATTGCCACGTAAGGCAGGATGCTGCGCACCTTCCTCCCCACGCCCCGGTCGATCTGTCGGCCCAGGGAGATGCCGATGACCACGTTCGAGGCGAACGCCAACAGGCTCGTGGGCATGGGAGGGTAGAGGCCGCATACGCTGAGCGTGCCGGTGGCGAACATCGCGCCGAGCAGGCCCGCGACGGGGATTTTCAGGCGCCGGAACACCAGCGCGCCCCCCGCGCCGGCGAGGAGTGTGCAGAGGATCAGGGCGGCGTTGGTGAAAGAGTCGGTCGACATAAGAGCCTCCATCGCACGAAGCATGGTCAATCGTTGGAGCCGATCGCACCGCGGCGATCCCTAGTTTTCGCATTATATCCGAATTCGCGGGGGAACGGTCGTCTCCGAGAAAAGTGGCCGAACGACACGCCATGCGCTAATAGGTCTTTGGTCCTATTGACTGTTGATGATATGGGCGCTAAATTATTGGTGCTAACGGAGAGGAGGGTCGGGAATGCTGGTGAAGCTGAGATCTTACCGCAAGTCGCAGCGCATGACGCAGCAGCAGCTGGCCGAGCAGATGGAAACCACGCGCAGAAGCGTGATCCGCTGGGAGAACGGGCAATCGACGCCGAGCCTCAGAAAGCGGCGGCGGCTGGCCGAGGTCTTGGGTTGCCGCTGGGAGGATTTCTGCGATTCCTCCGAGTGTGCCTCCGATCCGAGTAAATGAGTTCGTGAAACGATTTCCGCCCGAACCGGGGCGAAGCCTTTCTTCTGTGAGCACACCTTTCAAGCATCCTCGTAAAACGCCTTTCATCCGTCCGCCGGAGATTTGACAGCCGGCGGACTTCTATTTATGATCGCCGGGTTGCAAACGCATCAAATTCAGATGATCGGCAGGAGGTTTTCTCATGAGGCATGTTTTCAAATCGTTCGGCATTCGTTTTTGCGCATTGGCGGCGCTGTTGTTCCTTCTCTGCTCGTACGCGGCGGAGTGCGGCGCGTACGACATCGATGCGGAGATGAAAAAGAAAAAGCTCGACGGGCGGGAGGCG
>DAIRUD010000288.1:0-3243 GCA_036803565.1 Synergistaceae bacterium
GCCCGAAACAGCGCCCAATTGATCTGCTGGTCCATGCCCTTGAGTTGCAGGGCGGCGGAGCGCAGCGGAAAGAGCGCGTTTTTCGCGTTGTCGGTGCAGAGGTCGGTAAGCAGCGGCTGGTCGCGATCCATGATCTTGGGAAAGGAACCGACCGAGACGGCCGAGATCTGCCGCCCCACCTCGCGGTCCAACAGCTCGTACTCCCGGTTGCTGAGGACGGAACGGAAGAGCAGGGCGTGGATCTTGGCGAAATCGTGTCCCTCGAACTGGCGGATGACCTCGGTGATGGTGCGGACGGTGATCGTCGAGGAAGTGTCGCTGTAGAGGACGGGGAGCAGTTCGCACTCCAGCCATTCGGCAAGCAGGAAACACTCCTTCGGCACGCGGAAGGGAGAGTCCTCCGACCAACGTCCCCCGAGGTTGGCGAAGACCAGGTTGAGGCAATCGGGGGCGGCGGCCTGCTGGAAGAGCCAGCGCAGGTTGGCGCGGCCGTCGCAGAGCGTCGGGTCGAGCAGTGTGACCGGCTGGCCGCAGAGCAGCTGCAGGGACCGCAGGGACACCTCGTCGACGTTGCCCACGAAAATGCGCAGTTTATACCCGATCTCCTTCAGGGCGGTCGCAATCAGAACCCCCGACGGAATCTTGCCCGGTCTATATTCATCAGCTATGATCAACCTCGGCAGGATCAAGATTGTGCCCCCTTTCGCACAAAACGACGAATGATGGTATAGTTTACCACATAACTTTTCGGCATCACAACACGCGCCGACCGGACGGGGGAATCGTTTTGCAGCAGGCGCTCGACAATTACGACGCGTTTCGGGCGGAGGAGTACTTCCGCGAGAAAAACGCCCTCCTCGGAGCGGGTTGCTGCGGCGGCAAAGCCAAGGGACTCGCCTACGCCGATTGCGCGCTCCGGGAAACCCCGCTCTCGGATCTCGTTCGTTTTCCCGACCTGACGATCGTCCTCTCCACGGAGCTCTTCGACGATTATATCGCGCATCGCGGCCTCTCCGACCTCTATGACGAACCGGACTGGAAGCGCGTGCGGCAGGTCGTCGCCGCGACGCCGCTGACGGACGCCATACAGCGGGAGCTGGATCGGGTGCTCGACCGCTTCGACGCCATCGGCGCGCCCCCTCTGGCCGTCCGCTCCAGCTCCCTGTTGGAGGATTCCATCGCGCTGGCCTTCGCCGGCAAGTACGAAACCCACTTTTCCCCCAACTGCGGCTCGCGCGAGGCGCGCTTCGCCCGCCTGGAGCAGTGCGTGCGGATGGTCTACGCCTCCCTCTTCAACCCTTCCGCGCGGGCGTACCGGGAGAAGCACGGCAAAACGCACCGCGAGGAATCCATCGCCGTCATCGTGCAATCGGTCGCCGGCAGGGAGCGGGGCGACTACTTCTACCCGGAGTTGGCGGGCACCCTCTTCTCCCGCGTCTTCCGCCGCCCCAACCCGAGGATCCGCAAGGAGGACGGGCTCATGCGCCTCAGCTTCGGTCTCGGAACGCGCACCGTCGACCGCTGCGCGGCGCGGATCTTCTACCTAACAAATCCCTCGTTGCGCCCGGAGGGCAATCTGCCGGAGCAGATCGCGGCGGCCAGCCAGGAAAATTTCGACTACATCGACCGCAAGCAGGGCGCCTTTCTGACCGGCGCGCTCACCCTCTTCTCCGACTTTCTCCGCAAGGAACACAAAAATTTCGGCGCATACGTGCAGAACTACGGGGACAACTTCCTCTACTCCTCGCTGGCCGAGCCGGAGGGCCCGACGCGCCCGCTCTTCTCCTTTCCCGAGCTGCACATCCGGGAAAGGGAACTCTTCGCCACGTCCAAGGCGTTGCTGCGGCACATGGAGGAGGTCTCCGGCATCCCCGTGGACATCGAGTTCACGTACGAAACCAAGCCGGAGAAGGAGTTCCGCATCCTGCAGATGCGCCCCCTCGCGGCGTACGAAGAGCTGGGGCGCGTGGAGCTTCCGTCCGTCGCGCCGGAGCGCGTCGTATTCAAAGGCGACCGGATGGTCAGCAACGGCAGCCTGGAACACGTCAATCATCTCGTCTTCGTGGACGCCGTGCGGTACAAGGAGGATTGGCGTCCGGCGGAGACGGCGCGCGCCATCGGTGCGATCAACGACCGCATGGGCGGGACGAAATACATCCTCGCCGGTCCCGGCAGGTGGGGCAGCCGCAACCCGGCCCTCGGCGTCCCCGTCCAGTACGCGGAGATCTGCAACTGCGGATGCCTCGTCGAAATCAGCGTTCCGGCGCTCAATTTCTCGCCGGAGCTGTCCTTCGGAACGCATTTTTTCCTGGACATGGATTCGGACGGGATTCTCTACCTTCCGGTCTTCAGCGACCAGCGAGGCAACCGACTCAACGTCGAATGGCTGCAAAGCGCTCCCTACACCGTCGGCGACCACCCCGCCGTCCGCATCTACGAGGGGGATTTCTCCGTCTATCTCGACGGAGAGGAGGAAACCGGCATCGTCATCCTGGCGTAACGGCAGGAGGCGTCGCCTAACTCTCGATGCCGCGCCGCGCCTTGACGCCCTTCTGATAATAATGTTTGATCTCGCGCATCTCCGTGACGAGGTCGGCGGCTTCGATCACCTTCTCCCCGGCACCCCGACCGGTTAAGACCAGCTCCACCGCCTCCGGCTTCTCATCGATGAGCGCCAGCAGGTCCTCCTCCGCGAAGAGCTTCAGTTTGGCGGCGACGTTCGCCTCGTCGAGCACGACGAGCTGGTATTCCCCGCTCTTCATGGCCTCGCGCGCCTCGCGCAACCCCTCGCGGGCGGCCTCGACCTCCTCCGGCGCCGGTTCGCGCATGATGAAGCGCCCCTGCCCGTACTGCTTGCAGGTGAGGCGGACGCCGGGGGCGAGGTTGTCCCCCAACCGCTCCAGCATTTCGATTTCGCTGTACTTCGCCCCCTTGATGAACTGGGCGTAGAAAACGCTCAACCCCGCGCCCAGGGCGCGCAATACGAGCCCGATCCCGGCGGTCGTCTTGCCCTTTCCGTTCCCCGTATACACCTGCACATATCCCCGCTCGAACCCGTCGCGCATGTTGTCGTACGCCGCATCCTTCAACCGTCTCAACCTCCCCGCGAAACAGGGACGAACCCGACGCCCCTGCGAAAAAGGGGCGTCCCGCAGGCGCCCCGTTGCGATGCGCTGGAACATTTTCGATTCGTGGGGCTCCGCCCCACACCCCGCCAAGGGAGCGTGCCCCCTTGGATCCCGA
>DAIRUD010000289.1:0-3231 GCA_036803565.1 Synergistaceae bacterium
CCCGCGCCACTTCGCCGAGGGGCAGCCCCTCCCGCCAAAGCGGCGCCAACTCCTCCGCCCCCTCGGAACCGCCGATCGGCTTTCGGTCCTTGTCCAGGAGCAACAATCCCCCGGAGCGCAGCGACGGATCCGCCGTAAACATACGGAAATAGGGACGGCGACGCGGCATATGGTGGACGCCCTCGGCGTTCCGATCGCGTCCCGCCCGCGGCAGGGGAGGGGGCAGGGGGCGCGGCGCCTCCGCAAACGTCTCGGAGAGGTCGGAGACGTAGGCGGAGAGCATGGCGTCGGCCGAGCGATCCTGCACCTCCGCGACGTAGAGCGAAATACCCAGGGAAAGCGCCGTCAGCAAAGTCACGAGAAGCATGAGCGCCAACAACGCGTTCTTCCGGAAGCGGTTCATCCGACGCTTTCGCCCGCCTCGTCGATGTTCAACTCGTCCAGAAAGAGGATGCCGCGTTTCAGCGCGATCAGGATGGCTTCCGTCTTGTTCTTCGCGCCCAGCTTGTTGTAGACGGAGGCCAGGTGCGCCTGCACCGTGCGTTCGGTGATGACCAGTTCCGCCGCGACCTTATGCCCCGGAAGGCCCTGGGCGGTGAAGAGCAGCACCTCCTTCTCCCGCGGGGAGAGCTCCACCGGCTCGAAGCGCTCCGCGTCGGAGAGGGAGACGGACGTATCGAGGTAAAAACGCCCCTCGCTGGCGGCCACGATGGCGGCCCGGATTTGGTCGAAGGGAGCGCTCTTGAGCACGAAGCCGGTCGCTCCCGCGCGCAGGGAGGCCATGACGTACTGCTGGGCACGGTACGCGGTGAGCATGACGACGCGCACAGGCAACTTCGCCTCGCGAATCCGCTCCGCCACCTGGATGCCGTTCGCTTGCGGCATCTCGATATCGAGCAACGCGACGTCCGGAGCGACATCGCAGACGGCGCGCCAGGCGGCGTCCCCGTCCTCCGCCTCGGCGACCAGTTCGAAATCCGGCTCGTCCTTCAGCCAGGCGGACAGCCCCGCCCGCGTGAGCGGATGGTCGTCCGCCAGAAGAATCCGTATCATATCTCCCGCCTCCTTCTGCATGGGATTTACACTCGTACTCAAGGTACCAGAGCGAGGGGCGGTACGGTATTGTCCTTTTCCACAATACCAGAACTAGCCGATTTGGCAATGTCGCCGGACCATGAAAAACGATAGGATGGCGCCATGAAAACGAAGCCCGGACGGGCAAATGCAAACGGAGGTGCGGATGAAATGAAAAAACTGGCAACGGCGGCAGCGGTCATCGCGGTGGTCGTGATGGCGGGAAGCGCGATGGCGTACGGTGGCAGGCACTACGGCGGCGGCCCGCGTGGTTGGGAGGGTTACCCCGGCGACGGGCACCACTACTGGCAGCAGGGAGGCGGCCCTCGCTACGCACCAGCTCCAGGAGAACCTCGCGGCCCCGGCCCGCGCGATTTCCGCAGCGAGCGCGGCCCGAATATCGAGATTCCGCAGGAGATCAGGGACAAGATCACCGAGGCCCGGAAGCTTCAGATCGACCTGCACGCGGAGTTGGACAAACGCCCGCTCGACAAGGCGAAGGCGACCGAGATCTACAAGAAGCACCGTGCCCTGCGCAACGAAATCTCCGAGTGGTTCTTCCTGCAGCGGCTGGACGACCTGGAGAAACGCCCCGCGGCCCCGAGCCCCGCAGAGCCGAAACAATAACCTGCGCCGATATTCGACGCACGACGCATACCAACCCCTCCCGCGCGGGAGGGGTTGGTATGCGGTTGTTTCGTGAGAAATGGGTACCGCGGTTTCCTCGCCGCCGCACCCGCCGCACGCCGACCTGACAAACGCCGCCCTTTGCGATACAATGCGGGAGCGATCTCGAAAGAGGGGATAACCGTGCAATCCAAGCCATCCACAGACGAGAACAAAACCGACTGCCGCCGCACCGGCATCGCCCTGCGGGCCGCGGGCAACATTGCGGCGTTTCCCTGCGGCGACGAAAGCGCGCGCGGGGCATGCGCGAGCCCTTCGCCCTCACCGGCGCGGCGTATCGACCGGTTGGAAGCGAAAACACGCGCATGTCGCTCATGAAAAAATACGCCGCCGATCGAAACGAGCGCAACGGCACGAACAAATTCCTGAACGCGTTGCTGGCTTTGCTCGCCATCCTTCTGCTGGGAACGGGAGCGTTGTTCCTCGCAAGCCCGCCGCAGCTCCCCGAACAAGAGCCCGTCGTCGCCAACGTCGCCGCCGCCCCGGCCGATCTCGCAGAGCCCCTGCCCATCCGCGAAAACGCCCCGACCGCCGCATCGCCGCAAGAAGAAACACCGGCGACAAATCCGAGGGTGCAACTCCCTCGCGAGGGCGACCTGGAGCTGACGTTGGGCTTCCTCACGCGGGTCGACGAGGTCATGACGGAGGCCGACAAGGTGTCGAAGGAACTGCGGACGGCGGTCGGCAACAAGGAGAATTTCTCGCGGGACGACCTCCTGACGCTCTTCGAGGACGTGGAGCAAGCGCGCACCTCGACCATCCTGGAGATCGACGCGCTCTTCACGGAAATTCCCGTACTCCGAAACGAGGAGGCTCGCCGGAACCTGGAACAAGCCTGCACCTATCTCTCGCTGTCCGGCATGTTCGAGATGCAGCTCTACAAAGAGCTGCGTCAGGCATTCGCCGACGAGCTCACCCCGGAAAGCGCCGCGCAGATCGACGCGGACTTTCTCCGTGCCGGAGAACTCCGACGGAACGCCGTCGACAGTTTTCACGCCGCACTCTCCCTGCTCGAACCGAGATAACGACGAACGCTTTTGCACGCAAGCGCTTGATCGTTGCGCTTGCTGAAAAACTGCGTCATTTGCTACAATGAAAAAGCGGCAATTTTACGGAGGTGGGATCATGGACAGCGGCAAAACCATTCTCGAAAAAGAATTTTCCTACGCCATGTTCGTCTGCTTCACGACCTCCGATTCACCCGGCTATTTTCAGATCGAATCGCAAAGCCTGCCGCGCCTGTTGCGCGCCGCATTGGCGGAGGAATTCCGTTTTTTCCGCATCTTCGCGCTCGAACAGGCGCTCTCCGTGCATGTCGACGACGCCGACCTGCGGCGCGGCATTCTCGACGATTTTTACGCGCGGCTGCGGAACTGGATCGAGGAAAACCCCAACGAAAAACGCGCCGGGCAGACGCCGGACGATTTCGTCGCGGAACTGCGCCGCAGAACCGGCCTCTACATGACGCAC
>DAIRUD010000290.1:0-3227 GCA_036803565.1 Synergistaceae bacterium
GGCGAGGGCTGGCGCTCCCCCAAGCGCAACCGCATCATCGCCGGGCTGTCGCAGCGCACGGTCGTCGTGGAGGCTCCACATAAAAGCGGCGCGATGATCACGGCCCGCCGGGCGGTGGACGCGGGCCGGGAGGTCTGGGCCGTCCCCGGCCGGATCGGCGACGCCCGCTGCGAGGGGACGAATCGCCTCATCTTCGACGGCGCGTTCCCCTTGATCGATATGGAGACGTTCTTCGGGGAGGGTGCGGATCCGCAGGGAACGCTGTTCGACGACGAGCCGGAGGCGGGCGCCGACCGGGCCGCGCGGATGGCCGACCTGAACGATACGGAGCGCACGCTGATCGCATTGCTGACCAACGAGTCCGATCGCACCGTTGACAACCTCGCAGCTGCGGCTAAAATGAGCGCCGCAACAGTTTTTCAGGCGATGTCGCTGTTGTCGCTGAAGGGATGGGTACAGGCGTCCGGTCCGGGGCGATACCGGCTGACGGACTGAGGCGCGGTCGATCGATCGCAGAGGGAGGTGCGGGATGGGCGTCAGGATTCTGTCAAAAGAGGAGCGGGAGGCGCTGTCTCCGGAGGCCATGTCGCTCGTCTGCAGGCACATGGAACATCAAATTTCTCCGCCGTCGGTGATCGAGAAGGTACTGCTGCAGGCGGTCATCGTCTCGCGGATGAACCAGTGTCAGCTGAACGACGAGATCGTCTCGTTCCTGATAGAGAAGATATCGGAGTACGAGGGAATCGCCGTGCTCGACCCGGAGACCTACGACCGGGAGGGTATGCAGAAGTACTCCTGAGGGGGAAGGATTTTGGCCGAAAAGGGCGGAGCGAAGGGAAAACGGGTGCGAACGACCGATCCCGCGCTCACGGAGGACGCGACGAAGACGAAGAAAAAGGCGGCGGGCGCGGCGGCAAAGGCGAAAAAAACCGCGGCGAAGAAACCGCCCGCGCAGGAAGTATCGGCGGAAACGAAGGCGGAGACAGCGAAAGCGGCAAAGTCGACGAAAACGGCGAAAACGACCAAAACAACCAAAAAACCCGCGAAAACGGCGACGGCGAAGAAGACGGAAAAAGCGGGGAAAACTTCGAAGGCGGGGCGCGGCGAGCGGACCTATAACGCGAAGTCCGCGAAGGAGGCCGCGGCGCTCTCACAGGGGAAGACGCTGGTGATCGTCGAGTCCCCGGCCAAGGCGCGCACGCTGGAGAAGATCCTCGGCAAGGGCTACCACGTCGAGGCCAGCGTGGGGCACGTCCGCGACCTGCCGAAAGCGCGCATCGCGGTGGACGTCGAACACGACTTTACCCCCGAATATATCAACGTGCGCGGCAAGGCCGCGCTGATCAAGTCGTTGCAGGCGGCCTCCTACGCGAGCGCGCGCACGCTGCTGGCGTCCGACCCCGACCGCGAGGGGGAGGCCATCTCCTGGCACCTCGCGACCCTCTTGGGCATCGACCCGGCGACGGACTGCCGCATCCGCATGCAGGAGATCACCGAGCAGGGCGTCAAAAACGCCGTCGCCCATCCCGACCGCATCGACATGAACCTGGTCGACGCGCAGCAATCGCGCCGCATCCTCGACCGGCTGGTCGGCTACAACCTCAGCCCGCTGCTCTGGTTCAAGGTGCAGCGCGGTCTCTCCGCCGGGCGCGTGCAGTCCGTCGCGCTGCGCATCGTCTGCGAACGCGAGGAGGAGATCGAGTCCTTCGTCCCCAAGGAGTACTGGCTGCTCGACGTCGAGGCGTCCGGCGACGCGGGGAAAAAGAAATACCTCATGCGCGTCGAGAAGAAGGACAAAAAACCCTTCGTCCCGGAGGACGCGGCGCAGTCCGAGGCGGCGGAGGCGGCGGTGCGGGACAACCCCATCGTCGTCGAGAGCTACAAGGTGAAGGAGACGAAGCGCCTTCCCCTGCCGCCGTTCAAGACCAGCGTGCTGCAGCAGGAGGCGTCGCGCAGGCTCGGTTTCTCGCCGCGCCGCACGATGCGCATCGCCCAGTCGCTCTACGAGGGCGTGGAAATTCCCGGGCGCGGCCCGGTCGGGCTCATCACCTACATGCGCACCGACAGCCTGCGCCTCTCGCCGGAGGCGCTCGACGCCTCCCGGCGCTACATCGGGGAGCGGCTCGGCCCGGAATACCTGCCGGAGAAGCCGAACTTCTACACGCCCAAGGGCAAGGCCCAGGACGCCCACGAGGCCATCCGCGCCACCGACCCCTTCCTCACGCCGGAGTCCCTGAAACCGCACCTGCGGCCGGAGCAGTTCCGGCTGTACGAGCTGATCTGGAGCCGTTTCGTGGCCAGCCAGATGACGCCCGCCACGGTGGCGCGCACGACCATCGAGGCCAACGCCGGGGCGTACGGGATGAAGCAGGCCGGTATCGTCGTGCTCTTCCCCGGCTGGGGCCGGGTCTGGCCGCTCGGCGTCAAGGACGTGGAGATCCCCCGGGCCGAACCGGGGGAAACGCTCGACCTCGTCGACATCAAACGCGAGCAGAAGTTCACCCAGCCGCCCGCGCGCTACACCGACGCCGGGCTGGTCAAGGTGCTGGAGGAGAAGGGCATCGGGCGGCCCTCGACCTACGCCTCGATCATCGAGACGCTCTCCGACCGCGGCTACGTCGAGCGCGACGACGACGGGAAAAAGCTTGTGCCGACGAAGCTGGGGCGCGTGGTCAACGTCTTTCTCGTCAAGTACTTCCCCAAGCTCATCAACACGGAGTTCACCGCCGAGATGGAGAGCGAGTTGGACGCCGTGGAGGCGGGCAACGAGAACTGGGTCGAGGTCGTCCGCAGCTTCTGGGACGGCTTCAAACCGACGCTGGACGAGGTCTCCGCGACGGCGGAGCGCATGACGATCGCGCCGCAGGAGATCGGCGAGAACTGCCCGGAGTGCGGCCACCCGCTGGTCATCAAGCGCGGCCGCTTCGGGGAGTTCATCGCCTGCACCGGCTACCCGGAGTGCAAATACACGCGCAACATCGTCAAGTCGACGGGCATCCGCTGCCCCAAATGCGGCGAGGGCGAGCTGATCCGCCGCAAGGCCTCGAAGGGCAAGGTCAAGGGGCGCTCCTTCTACGGTTGCAGCCGCTACCCCGACTGCGATTTCGTCAGCTGGAAGAAGCCGACGCCCGCCAAACAGGCGGCGCAGCCGGAGGGCGGCGAGACGTTCGACGACGCGGCGGAGCCGGACTTCGACACCGTGGAGGGCGGCAGCGGCCTTGAGTAGC
>DAIRUD010000291.1:0-3216 GCA_036803565.1 Synergistaceae bacterium
GGTCTCGGCCTGCGCCCGACGGGTCGGCAGGAGACGTCCTACGGCGTCGAGGAACAACGTTACGAGGGCAAGCTGCTCGGCTACCCGGCGACGCTGCGCCTCCGCTTTTACAAGGGCAGGCTCTACGACGCCGCCGCCCTCCTCGGGGCCGGCGAGGACGATTTCTTCATGCTGCGCAAGGCGCTGGAGGACCTCTACGGCGGCGCGCGCAAGTACTACGGCATCGCCTCCGACCACGGCGCGACGGAAGGACAGTGGCGGATCGACCCGACGATCATCTCCCTCTCGCTGCGCGCCGACGGCGTCAGCCTGCGCTACTCGCACTACCAGAACGCGCTGAGGGCCCTCGACGAGATGTACAAAGACCGCCGCCAGCGCCTCGACGACCTGCGCCGCGCCCTGGAACGGGGCGCGAATTGAAACAAAAGCGTCCTCGCGATTCCACCCGCCACTTGCAAAACGGCGGAGTTTTCGGTATTCTCGATAGTGACAAATAATGTGAAAGTTCCAGGCCGAGATCTTACCGAGAGGATTGGATCGAGATGAGCGAAGACAACAACGGGAGCGCCTCCCGAGAAACGCAGGATCGGGAAGCACAGCCTCCCCAGCCCGACGCCGCCGGGGTTCCGGATATCATCGAACACGTTCCGGCGGTGGTCTTCCGCCTGTCGCACATCGGGGACAAGTGGCGGACATGGTTCGTGACCGGCAACGTGGAGGAGCATTTCGGCTATACGCGCGAGGAGTTCATGCGCGGCGACGTCACCTGGCTCGACCTCGTCCACCCCGACGACCGCGTGCTCCTCAGCAGGACGATCCAGGGCTACGAGGAGCACGGGGTCAACTCCTTCCGGCTCTACTACCGCGTCGTCAAGCGCAACGGCGACGCCGTGCCGGTGACGGAGTACAACACCGTCAACCGCGACGCCGACGGCGCCATCCTCTGCTACGACACGGCCATCGTCGGCAACACGCAGGACGAGGCCAGCAAGCGGCTGATCGACGACCACTACCGCCAGCAGTTCGTGCTCAACGACATCCTCATGACCATCCACGACTCCGACCTGGACAACGCGCTGCAGATCATCCTCGACCGCACGGGCGAGTACCTCGACACCAGCCGCGCCCTGCTCTTCAAGGACAGCCCCGACCACAAGACCTGCAAGATCGTCTACGAATGGTGCAACCGCGACATCGCGTCGGTCATGGCCCTCGACTACAGCATCACCTACGCGACGGGCATGCCGGAGATCTACGTGGCCCTGCAGACGACGGGCAACCTGCTCATCCACTACGGCGAGATCCCCGAGAACTGCCGCGAGGAGTTCGAGGCGGAGGGTCTGGTGGCGTCGGCCATCTTCGCCGTCTACCTCAACGGCGACCACTACGGCTTCGTCTGCTTCGACGACTGCGTCGTCGAGCGCCGCTGGGACGACGACACGGTGCGCTTTCTCAAGAACGTCGCCAACCTCATCTCCACGGTGCTCGCCCGCCAGGACACGGCGGCCCGCCTGGCACAGAACCGCCGTACCTACGAGGCCGTCCTGGACAACGTCGACTCCTTCGTCTTCGTCACCGACCCGCGCGACGGCGACGCCATCGTCTTCGCCAACCGCGCCTTCCGCGACGCCTTCGGCGACGACTGCGTCGGCCGCCCGCTCTCCGACTACCTGCGCCTCGACGAGGCCGAGCTGCCGCCCACGGCGCGCGGCGCGGACGGCCGGGCTCTGGAGGACCTGACCGGCCTCTCCGACCCCTCGAACTACCCCGAGCTCTTCAGCCCCCGCGTCGGCAAGTGGCTGGCCATCTCCTCGGAGGACATCGTCTGGGTGGACGGCCGCGCGGCGCAGCTGGTCAACTGCTACGACATCACGGCCAAGAAGCTCTTCAGCGACACGCTGGAGAGCCGCATCGAGGAGCGCACGCACGCCCTGCGCCTGATGACCGAGGAGGCCGAGGACGCCCGCCGCAAGGCGGAGGACGCCGACCAGGCCAAGTCCCAGTTCCTGGCCAGCATGAGCCACGAGATCCGCACGCCGATGAACGCCATCGTCGGCCTCTCCGAGCTGCTCGCCGACACGCAGCTCGACGACACGCAGCGCGAGCACGTCAAGAACATCCGCCGCTCCTCGGCGATCATGATGAACATCATCGACGACATCCTCGACATCTCCAAGCTGGAGACGGGCCGCCTCTCGCTCGTCAACGTCCACTACAACCTCATGCAGGCCGTGGACCACGTCACCTCCCTCATCCGCAGCATCGCGCGGGGCAAGGGCGTGGAGTTCGCCATCTCCTCCAACGAGTCCCTCTCCGTCTGTCTCTACGGCGACGCCATCCGCCTGCGCCAGATCCTCATGAACCTGCTGGGCAACGCCGTCAAGTTCACGCACATGGATGGGCGCGTCTCGCTGCACGTCGACGTCGCCGACGACACGCTGACCTTCCGCATCGCGGACACGGGCGTCGGCATCGCCCCCGACGCGCTCCCCGGCCTCTTCTCCCCCTTCTCCGGGTCCGAGTACATCCATAAGGACCACAGCCTGCACGGCACCGGCCTCGGCCTGCCCATCTGCAAGAGCCTCGTCGACCTCATGGGCGGCTCCATATCCGCCGAGAGCGAACTCGGCCGGGGCAGCGTCTTCACCTTCACCATCCCGCGCATCCCCGGCGACGAGGACTGTCTGGAGCACGAATTCGCCAGCCCCGGCAGCGTCTACGCCCCGGAGGCCCGCGTTCTCGTCGTCGACGACATCGACGTCAACCTCTACGTGGCCGAGGCCATGCTCGACGAGTACGGCGTCGCAACGACCACCGCCGCCTCCGGCGAGGAGGCCCTGCGCCTCGTGCAGGAGTCGACCTTCGACATCGTCTTCATGGACCACATGATGCCCGGCATGGACGGGGCGGCCGCCACGCGCGCCATCCGTTCCCTGGGCGGAAAGTACCTCCACATCCCCATCGTCGCCCTCACCGCCAACGTCGTCCCGTCGGCGAGGGCCGAGTTCGAATCCGCGGGCATGAACGACTTCCTCTCCAAGCCCCTGGAAGCCGCCCGACTCAACGCCATTCTCCTGAAATGGCTGCCAGACGAAAAGGTGGTGCGAAAATGAGAGAAACAACACCGAAACCAGAAGCGCGGGGCTCCGCCCCACACCCCGCCAGGGGACTACAGTCCCCTGGACCCCTGATCCGCGAATCGCTTTTCGCGCGGCG
>DAIRUD010000292.1:0-3200 GCA_036803565.1 Synergistaceae bacterium
CGCGGAAAAGAGCCGGGGAGCGCAGGCTCCCCGGCACGGGTTTGGTGCGGGCGATACCCGCGGTCTGCCGTCTTATTCGAAATACACGCCGCGGAAGGAGTGGATTTCGTTGGTACGGACGTCGAAGCCCTTGACGCCCTTCTGCGCACCGGCGATCGACTCGTCGTTGTGCAGGTAGACCATCGGCGTCATATGGTTGATGTATTGCTGCATTTCCTTATAAGCAGCCTTGCGCGCGTCGCCGTCGGGGGTGCTGCGGCCCTTGGCCAGCATCTCGTCCATCTTCTCGTCGTTGAAGAACGTGTAGTTGCTGCCCGCCGTGCTCTCCAGCAGGCCGGAGACCGCGAAATTGGGGTCGGGGACGGTGGAGACCCAGCCGAGCAGGAAGACGTCGTGCTCCTTCTTCTGCAGGCCGCTCAGGTACGCGCCCCACTCCAGCACCTTGATCTCGGAGACGATGCCTACCTCGGCCAACTGCGCCTGGATGATGGTGGCCATGTCGACGCGCTCCTTGCGCTCGTTCGTCCAGATCTCCAGCTTGAGGTTTTTGACGCCCGCGTCGTCGAGCATCTTCTTTGCCGCCTTCTCGTCCTGCTGGTGCGCGGGGACGTCGTTGGCGATGGAGTACTTGATCGCCTCGGGGATGAGGGATGTCGGAACCTTGCCGACGCCGCGCCAGACGGCCTTTTGGATGCCTACCGTGTCGAGGGCCAGGTGGATGGCCTGGCGCACCTCGGGGTTGTCGAACGGTGCCTTCGTGGTGTTGAAGCCCATATAGGTGATGGAGGTCTGCGGCTTGCGGTAGAGCGTGAGTTTCTCGCTGTCCTCGATGCGCTTGATATCGTTGGTCACGATGGGATAGGCGATGTCTGCGCCGCCGCTCTCCAGCTCGATGGTGCGGCTCGTCGGCTCGGGGATGGAGCGGACCTCGAGGGTCTTGTACTTCGGCTTCTCGCCCCAATAGTCCTCAAAACGCTCGAAGACGTACTTATTGCCTTTCTGCCAGCTGACGAACTTAAACGGACCGGTGCCGACCGGGTTCATGCCGTAATTGTCGCCTGCCGCTTCGACCGCCTTCTCGCTGACGATGGAGGCCCAACTGTGGGTGAGCGAGGCGAAGAAGGAATAGTCGGCCTGGTTGAGATGGATAAAGACGGTGTAGTCGTCTACGACCTCGACGTCCTTGACGTTCTGGGAGTACGTCTTGATCATCGCGCCCTTGTCGGTCGTTGCCCGCATGAGGGAGTACCTGACGTCGGACGCCTTCATTTCGTCGCCGTTGTGGAACTTGACGCCCTTGCGCAGGTTCATCTTGTACGCGGTGTCGGTGGTGAATTCCCATGTTTCCGCAAGGCCGGGGGTGACGGTGCCGTCATCCTCAAGAAATATCAGGGTGTCGTAGATGTGGAAGCAGGCGCGGGAGCTGGGTACGTCGTTGTGCGCGATGGGGTCCATCGTCGTGGCGTCGTATTGGTCCGCGACGATCAGCGTGTCCTTGGCGAGCGCCGTCCCCGCGAGCGCGAGGACAGAGACGAGAACGAACAGGGTTAGCAGAATTTTTTTCATCGGATTCCATCTCCTCAAAAAAATAACGTTATGATTATCTAAAAAGTACTGCGTATTTTCCAGCCGATACCTGCGGTGCCGAATTTCCGTCTGTGTAAGCGACCCTTACCCCCTTTCGGCGGATACGCGAAACCGGCCGCCTATTTTGAAAAGACGCATTCGCCGTTCACGAACGTGTGGACGACGCTGGAACGCGAATCGAGGGGATCGCCGTCCCAGAGCGCGATGTCCGCGTCCTTGCCCGGCTCCAGCGATCCGATCCGTTTCTCGAGGCCGATGTGTTCCGCCGCGTAGATCGTGACGGCCTTCAGGGCCTCCTCGGGCGGCAGCCCCGCGCGGCTTGCCAGCGATGCGCAGACGCTCAGGTGTTCGATGGGGACGACGGGGTGGTCGGTGATGATGCAGAAGTGCACGCCCGCCTCCCAAAGGACGCGGGGCGTCTCCCAGGTCTTGTTGCGCAGCTCGACCTTGGATTTGTTGGTCAGCGTCGGGCCGATCGCCGCCCGCACGCCCTTTTCCGCGAGCCAAGGCGCGATGAGGTGTCCCTCCGTACAGTGCTCGATGGTGAAGCGCAGGCCGAACTCCTCGGCGACGCGCACGGCCGTCTGGATATCGTCCGAGCGATGGCAGTGGACGTGGAAGACGAGGTTGCGGTCCAGAGTGGAGACGAGGGTCTCCATGCCCAGGTCGATGTCGAAGGGCTCCGACTTGGCCCGGGCGGCGTCCTTTTTCGCCCTGTAGTTGCGCGCCCGGATGAAGGCGTCGCGCATGAGGAACGCCGAGCCCATGCGGGTGTTGGGCAGCTTGTTCTTGGCGGAGTAGACCCGCACCGGGTTCTCGCCGAGCGCGCCCTTGAGCGACGAGGGCTCGCGGACGATCATGCGCTCCGTCACGTCCGGCTTCGTCTTGATGACGACGCCCTGTCCGCCGATGACGTTGCCGCTGCCGGGCAGGGTCTGCACGCAGGTGACCCCTCCCGCCAGCGCGTCGCCGAAGGCCGTGTCGTCCGGATAGATCGCGTCGAGGATGCGCAACTGCGGCGCCACCGGATCGACCATGTCGTTCGTGTCCTCGGTGTCCATCGGGAAACCCTCGGGCGCGGAGCCGATGTGGCAGTGCGCGTCCACCAGCCCCGGCGTGACGACCAGGCCGCCGGCGTCCAGCCGTTCCGCGTCGTCCGGCGCGGTAACGTCCGCACCGACGGCGCGGATCTTGCCCCCTTCGATCAGCAGGGCGCCGTTTTCGATACGCCCGTTCGCAACCGTCAACAGCGTCGCGCCGTACAAAAAAATCCTGCCGTTTCCTTTCGGCATGTCCTTGAAATCTCCTCCTTGCGGCAAACTACCGCATTCTTACGAGCGCGCGGTTCGTCGAAACGGCGGATTCTTCGATTCCCGCGTCACACGGGGAAGATGTTAAACCTAAAAGGGGATTCGCGCAATTCGCTCCGCATCGAAAATACCCGTCCGCCGGTCCCTTGTATGCTTTCGCTTTATTCGCTACAATGCCCGATACGACACCCTTTGCGCCACTCACGAAAAACGGGTATGACGATTCCTACTTCAGGGGAGGATTTGACGGACGATGAGCGGAAAGTTTTCGTTAACGGCGAACGAGGTATTCCCGGCGATCGA
>DAIRUD010000293.1:0-3194 GCA_036803565.1 Synergistaceae bacterium
TATAATGAATGAACGATCACTCATTATAAAAGGAGCCGAACATGGCGAAACGTGCGGAGCGCAAGGCGGAGACACGGGAAAAAATTCTGGCGGCGGCGGCGGCCTGCTTCGCCGAAAAGGGATACGCCGGATGCGGCGTCGCCGACATCGCGGCCCGCGCCGAATGCAGCCAGGGGAACCTGTACGTGCACTTCAAGAACAAAGAGGAACTGTTCCGGACCATGATCGAGGACGAGCACCGGCAGGGCGTCGCCAAGATCGCGCGGTTTCTCGACTCGCCCCCCTATCTGCGGGGCATTCTCGACATCCTGAAGGACTGCATCCGCGACGTCGGCTTCCCCGTGGACCATCGCCTGTGGACGGAGATCCTGGCCGTCGTGGCCCGCGATGCGTCGCTGCGCACGGCCTTTCTGGAGAGCGACCGGGCGATGCGCGCGGCCTTCGTCGACCTGCTGACGAAAGCCGCGCAAGCGGGGGAAATCGACGCGACGCTGGACTTCGACTCCGTCTCCATCTGGCTCTACGCGCTCGTCGACGGCCTCATCGCCAGGGCCGCCGACGAGGAGGCGTTCGACTTTACCAAACACCTCGCCGTGTTCGAGACGCTGGTGCGCCGCGCGCTTCGGCCGCAGGGGTGAACATCTCATGATCATCGAGGGAGGAAACGCAGCATGAACAAGTGCAGGATCACGGTGCTGAAAAAAACGTTCGACAAAGAGCTGGCGGAGGAGTACGGCGCGGAGGGGCTCCGCCCCTGCCCCATGCTCCGCGAGGGACAGGTGTTCTACGCCGACTACGCCCGCCCCGAGGGCATGTGCGACGAGGCCTGGAAGGCCATCTACCAGTACGTCTTCGCCCTGGCCCACGGCACGGGGAACGGCGGCGACCTCTTCTACTACGGCGACTGGATCCGCAAGCCGGGCGTGGCCATCTGCAGCTGCAACGACGGGCTCCGTCCCGTGATCTTCAAGATCGAGCGCACGGAAGAAGAAGCGAAGATCGACTACACACCGCTCCCCTGACCGTCAAGACGCGGCACGCGAACGCCCGGCGCGGCCATCGCACCGGGCGTTCGGGGCTGCGCGATTTCATCCGTATCACAAACCGCGCAACGCCCCAACATACACGGCGGTGCCCGCGACCGTTGGGCGCAGTTCCCCGCCCGAGCGCTCGATGCGGACGAAGACCTCGCCATCGCGTCCGATCTCCTGCCCCTGCTCCATCGTGAAATCGTAGGCGTCCCGCGCACGATCGACGTACGTCGCGCAATAGCAGCCGATCGCCCCGGACGCGGTGCCCGTAACCGGGTCCTCGACGGTCCCCGAATACGGCGACGAAAAATGCCGGGAGTGGATCTGCCTGCCCGGCCGCAGCGCCCCGAAGCAGAACGGATGGATGGAACTGCGCGGCATCTGCGCCAGCACCTCCGGGAAGGACGCGCTTTGCGGGCGCATCCCCGCGAAAGCGTCCGGCGACCGCAGCGGCACGAGCAACGTCCACGACCCCGTGCTGCCGTACACGATCGGCAGCTCCGGATGCAAAGCGGCGGACGATATCCCCAGGACCGCCGCCAACCGCCCGACGTCGCCCTCGAAGGGCAAAAACTCCGGGGCAAGCTGCCGCATCGACACCAGCACCGCTCCATCCCGCCGCACGATCCCGACCGGCAGGACGCCGGCCGCGGTCTCGATCTCGATCGCCTCTTTCCCCTGCAGCAGGCCCCTTTCGTACAGACAATAGACGCTCGCGATCGTGGCATGCCCGCACAGGTCCGTCTCGTGCCCCGGCGTGAAATACCGGATTCGCCACTCCGCACGGCCGGATTCCAGCAAAAACGCGGTCTCGTTGAACCCGATCCGCGCCGCCGCCTCCTGCATCTCCCGCTCCGACATGTCGTCGGCATGCAGAACGACCCCCGCCGGATTCCCCTTGCCCGGCGTCGCCGAAAAAGCGTCATAGTGCAACATCGACCGCTCCATACGCCATCCTCCCTCTCGCTCCCGAAACAAGCATCTGCAACATGAAAATGCGGTCACCACAAACATCGGCGCAGGCAAACACGCTTATTGCCGATATACCATCAAGCCATGGCGAGCATCGCCGCTTTTTCCGCATGAATTTTGGTTGTATCAAACACGGGCAAAGGCGTGTCCTTCTGCTGTACCAGCAAACCGATTTCGGTGCAGCCGAGGATCACGCCTTGTGCCCCCCGCTTTTCGAGTTTGGATATTATCTCGAGGTATTGCCGCTTGGAAACCTCCGAGACGGTTCCAAGACACAGTTCCTCGTAAATCACGCGGTTTACCAATTCCACATCCTGCTCGCCGGGTACGATTACCTCAATCCCCGAGGCGGCGATTTTTTCTTTATAAAACCCCTGTGTCATCGTATATTTCGTGCCAAGCAAAGCCGCTTTGCGCAATCCCCGATTATGCAGCGCCTCGGCCGTTGCTTCCGCGATATGAAGGATCGGGATCCCGATTTTCGATTGGATCTGCGGAGCGACTTTGTGCATCGTATTTGTGCAGATAACGATAAAATCCGCACCGGCTTTTTCCAGTGACTGCGCCGCTTCCGACAAAACCTTTGCGCTTCGATTCCACTGATCGCTCGCTTGCAACCTCTCGATTTCGGCAAAATCGACGCTGTACAGTACCACTTTTGCCGAATGCAGGCCGCCCAGTTTCGACTTGACCGCTTCATTGACGATCCGATAGTAGGTAACCGTACTTTCCCAACTCATTCCGCCAAGCAATCCAATTGTCTTCATATCGCCAAATTCCTTTCGGTATTCGATTCCAAGATAGTAGCAACTGCGCAATACGATGGCAAACAACGAAAAGCTGCCCGATCTGAATCAAACAGCCCATCGTCCCCCGCGACGTCCATGCGGTCATTCACCATTCGCATCGGCTCTCACCGGATTGTGTTTATCAGATCCACGACGACATGCCGATCGCGCCCGTGGTGCGGATCGGACACAGGGGAGACGATTTTCGCGGGTGAGGTGATCGTTCACCATTCCGAAAATGAAAAGACCCGCCTTTCGGCGGGCCCGGCCAATTCCAACGCAAAAACCGGAACACGGCTGGGAACCTTCACACGGTACTGCTGGACCGCCAAAACAAAAAAATCGGATTGCTTCGTACCATTACGAAGAAATCCGATGATGTGTATAGGGTTGGTGCCGAGGA
>DAIRUD010000294.1:0-3187 GCA_036803565.1 Synergistaceae bacterium
TGCGGGAGAGCAGCAGCTTCACCTCGCCCCGCGCGCAGCCGGGGCGGTTGCACGTCGCCACGCCGACGTACTCCCACTCCGCATAGACGCCGTAAGTATTGCGGGCCACGGCCAGGCGGAACGAGCGGGAAGCGCCGGGCGCAAGCGCCACCGGCGCGCGGTCGATGTAGATCGCCCAGCGCCCCTCCACGGGATCGCGCCCCTCCCGCTGCGAACGGGCCACCGCGTCGGCGGCGTCGACGACGACGGGAACGGCGGCCTCCCCCGCGAAAACCGCCTCCCCGCAAGACAAAAACAACAGCAGCGCCGCCACCGCCGACAACAGGCGGGCGCGCGCGTGGCAAGACGTTCTCGGATCCATTTCCCTTCCTCCTCCGGGCCCGTACGGGCACGCGCAGCTTCCGCCGACACCGCGCCCGTTTCGCCCCGATTCGTTCTCCGCTCAGATTTTCCGCAGGTGCGTCCGCAGTTTCCCGACCATCTCCGCCACGTCGATCGGTTTGCTGATATGGTCGTCCATTCCGGCCTCCAGACAGCGCTCGATATCCTCGCGGAAGGCGTTGGCGGTCATGGCGACGATGGGCACCTCCCGGGCGCGCGGCTCGTCGAGCGCGCGGATCATCCGCGTCGCCTCGTAACCGTCCACCTCCGGCATATGGATGTCCATGAAGATCAAATCGTAGCGTCCGGGGTGCGCGCGATACATCTCGTACGCCACGCGCCCGTTCTCGGCGCAGTCGACGGCGACGCCGGTATGCTCGAGCAGGTCGATCACGATCTCCCGGTTCACGTCGATATCCTCCGCGAGCAGGATGCGGCGCCCGGCGAAGATGGCCTCCTCCACGCCGCCGCGCGCGGCCCCGTCGCCCATGCAGGCGTCGATGCACTCCGCGATCTGCGAACGGAACAACGGCTTGGCCAGGAAGTGGCGAACCCCCGCCTCG
The DNA here is from genome assembly GCA_036803565.1 of Synergistaceae bacterium. Lineage (GTDB taxonomy): Bacteria > Synergistota > Synergistia > Synergistales > Synergistaceae > DAIRUD01. The sequence continues at coordinate 945 of DAIRUD010000294.1, forward strand.
GAGGCGTCCTCCTCGATCTCGTTCCAGCGATAGGCGGAATCCACCAGAACCGGCACACAGCCGGGAAAGCGCTCCCCGATGCGGCGCGCCGCATCCAGCGCGCCCGCCAGGCGCCCGTCGATGAAGACGACGCGGGCTTCTCCCTCCGCCCCGCGCTCCAAGAGCGCGGCGGCGCTCTCCCAGTCCGCCGCCGTCTCGCAGGCGAGCTCGGCGGCCGCGGCAAAGCTCCCGTAATAGGCGCGCATCTCGTCGCTGTCGTCGATCGCCAGGATGCGCACATCCCGCCGCCGCGGCGCCGGGGAGGGGTTGCAGGGGTGCGCGCCGCGCCGCGCCCGGAACGTGAAGGCGAACGTGGAGCCCGCTCCCGGTTCCGACTCCGCCCAGATCGTCCCGCCCATCAGCTCGACGATGCTCTTGCTGATGGCGAGGCCCAGGCCGGTGCCGCCGAACTGCCGGGAGATGCCGCCGTCCGCCTGCTCGAAGGGGCGGAAGAGACGGCCCAGCTGCTCCGAGGTCATACCGATGCCCGTATCGCGCACCTCGACCCGCAGCGCGCAGCTGTCCGCGGTCTCCTCCGTCTTCTCCACGTTCAACACGATCAGCCCCCCCTCGGGGGTGAACTTCGCGGCGTTGGAGAGCAGGTTGGCGACGACCTGCGCCAGCCGCTGCTCGTCGCACACGATGGAATACTTCAGCGTTTGGTCCAGATTTACGATCAACTCTTGCCCTTTTTCCCCGCAGCGAAAGGCGATGACGTTGACGACGCGCATCAGCATCTTCTCGACGTCGAAGTCGGTGTCGCTCAGCTCGAACTTGTTGGCCTCGATCTTGGACATGTCGAGGATGTCGTTGATCACGCCGAGCAGGTGGGTGGAGGCCTCCTCGATCTTCTCCAGGCAGTACTCCTTTTTCTCCAGGTCCTTCGCCGAGCGCGCGATATTGGTCATGCCGATCACCGCGTTCAGCGGCGTGCGGATCTCGTGGCTCATGCGCGAGAGGAACTCCCCCTTGGCCCGGCTGGACTGCTCCGCCTCCCGCATGGCCCAGACCAGCTTCTCCTCCATGCGGTGCCTGCTGACCGCCCCCGAGATGATCCCGCTGATATGCCGCGCCAGCTGGATGTCGCTGGGCGACCACTCCCGGATCGCCACGCACTCGTCGAAGCTCAGGGAGCCCCAGTAGGCGCCGTCCACGTTGACCGGCACGTCGAGAAGCGATTTGATGCCGTGCTTCGCGGGATAGGCGTAGTCCGGGTCGGCCGCGACGTCGCTGCACGCGAGATAGGGCGTGTTGCCGGCGACGAAATGGTCGTACGTCAAGGTGCCGGGGAAAAGCGGCATGGAGATGCCGTCCGGCCGGGGAACGTCCTGTTTCTCGTTGTACCAGATGTATTCGGCCGCATCGAGCGTCCTCCGCTCCTTGTTCACCCGCATCAGGACGACCTTGCTGACCTCCATGAACTCCCCCACCATCCGCAGGGCGTTGGGGATGAGGACGGACATGGACGCCGTGGAGACGAAATGCTGCGAAAGGGCGAACATCAGCTCCTGCTGGGCGAGGCGCTTCTGCAGGGCGGCCTCGGCGGCCTTGATCTCGGAAATATCCACGCGCTGCCGCAGCAGAACGCGCCGTCCGTCGAACCACTCGATCAGGGAATCCGTGTCCTTGTACCAAGCCCCGGTGACGGCGTTCTGCTCCTCCTGGACATAAGGGCGCTCGGGGTTTTCCAGCAGCTGCGTAAAGGGGCAATCGCAGCAACGCCCCGCCGAGCCGTCGCCGAACTCCTCCCAGCACAGCCGCCCCGCCAGGTCGCCTTCGATATGGAGATTCCGCCGCATGGCGTCGTTGACGTAGAGAATTTCGCCGCTCAACGGATCCGCGATGGAGAGGAGCGCGGACATACCGTTGAGGATCCGCTCTGCATACTGGATGTCCGCGGGCAAAGAATCCGGCGCTTCTTGCGCGTTGCTTTCCGGACGGCGATCGCCATCGATTTTGCCCCCGGGCATCCGATGCCCCCCTTTCGCGGCGTCGCCCGCTTACTGCGGAACGGAGACACCGAATGTACTCGAAAAATCGCTCGCTGCTTTTTTATAACATAAGTATAACAAACAATCCCTCATGAGGCGAAAAACGTTGCGCGTTTGCCGATGAAATCGCGACCCTTTCGACGGCCTTGCGCCCGCCGGCGTATCGGCCACCGGCGGGGCGCACACCGCGCGCACGCACGCAGAAAGCGGCCG
>DAIRUD010000295.1:0-3183 GCA_036803565.1 Synergistaceae bacterium
CCGCCGGGGCGCGGGCGCCCTCCCGGGCCTTCCCGCCTCCCGCCCCCGCAGCGCCGCCGCGCGCGCCGGTCTTTTTCTGTCCCTGCACCTGCCCCTGTACCTGCACCTGTACCTGTACCTGATCATCCGTCGGCGATCGATCCCCCTTCGCGTCCAAGCGATGGGCATCCGATACCCCATCGATCCCCGACGCCTCGCCCGACGCATCCGCATCGCCGCCGGGCTCGCGCGCGAAAACGCCGACGGGCACCTCCAGGCCGAACGACCGCGCAACGTGCTCCACGTACTCCGCCACGGCCGCGGAATCCTCGTCGGTGCAGGCGACGTAGCGCGCCCACATCTCGCCGAAGGCGACGATCAGCGGCGACGGATCGATATCCCGCAGCTGCTTCAGCGCGCCGCGCGCCTGCTTCCAGTTGCGGATCGGGTTGTACTTGAGAAACCCGTGCACGAACACGACGCAGGCCTTGTCGTCGTACGACACCATCCCCGCCTGTTCCAGTTTGGCCATCTGCTCGCGAAACGCCCGCGCGCTCCACCCCAGGTCCCCCGCCGCGTAGAGCGGGTGCAGGTGAAAGTAGCCGATCATGTTCGAGGCGGGCGCGCCGAGCAGATACAGGTACAACAGCCGACCCCGCTCCCCCAGCGCCGCGAACTTACGATCCCGCCAGATGCGCGTGTGCAGGTAGGCGTAGCGGTTCACGCCCCCCACCTCCCGTCGCACCCCACCGGCAGCGCAAGCCCCTCGCAGACCTCGCCGAAGACCTCCGACAGGCCGCGCAGCCCCTCCACGAACTCCCGAAACTCCCCGCGCCGCAGGCAGCAGCCGTCGTCCGGACTGCACTCGTCGCCGACGCCGCAGCAGCCGTAACACAGCCCCCGCAGCACCTCGTCGCCGGTGATCACGTATTCGTACAGCCGAAACCGCATCCCGATCCCTCCTCCGCCAGCAGCGCGTCGAGCGAACAACCGTACAACGCCGACATGCGGCGCAGCGCTTTACAGTCCGGCTCGTACACGCCGTTCTCCCAGCGAGATATTGTAACGCGATGCGTACGCATCGCGTCGGCGATCTCCTGCTGCGTGTACCCCGCGTTTTTTCTACATGATTTGAACGACACCGCAACCGCCTCCTTGATCGTCGGCATAATATAAACTTTAACGTTACATTTTTCCATCCGCAAAACTACGTATAAGCAACTCTATGCGATACAAAACGAGACGTTTTCCGCTCTTGTATTTTTGTAACGGATTCTGTATCATTAATCCATTGGCTGGGGGTGACGATGTGGACGGCACACGCCTGAAGGAGCAGCGGCGGCGCAAGGGCCTGACGGTACAGCAGCTTGCGGACATGGTGGGCGTCTCGCGGGTGTCGGCCTCGCGCTGGGAGAGCAACGTATACGAGCCGGACGACGCCATGAAGCGGCGGCTGGCGGAGCTGTTGGGCGTGACGGTGGCCTATCTGATGGGCGAGGCGGACGACCCGGCGGAGCCCGAGGGTGTCGCGCCCGCGCCGAAGTTCCGCGCGTCGCAGGACCTCGACCGCATGATGCGCGACCTCGCGGCCTACGATCCGGACTTCGGGGTGCTCTTCCGGGGCACGGTGACCAAGTGGAGCCAACTGCCGGACAAGACCAAGGAGCGCATCGCCCAGATCTTCAAGGTCGGGCTCGGCCTCGCCGACGTCGAAGAGCTCGGCGGCACGGAGATCACCTCCGACGACCAGCTGTAGGAGCCGCGCCACCCGTCCCGCACGGAACGGGCGCGGGCGCGTTTTCCCGATATATCAGCGAAACGCTGCGATCACGAGCGAAATACGGAAAGGATGTGCGGCATGCGTTACACCTATCGGACGGAGGGCGTCTGCGCCCCCGAGGTATCCTTCGACATCGACGACGGCGTCGTCTCCAACATCGCCTTCACGGGGGGCTGCGAGGGCAACCTCAAGGCGCTGGCCATCCTTGCCGAGGGCCTGGCGGCGGACCAGATCGTGACCAAGCTCTCCGGCAACACCTGCGACGACAAACCGACCTCCTGCGCCGACCAGTTCGCCAGGGCCGTCCGCGAGGCGACGGCGCGCACCGGCGCCACCCTGCCGCGGGCTTCCTGAGCGGGGAGGCCGCAGACCGATGCAGGTCGGCACGCCGGTCCTTTTCTGCCTTCTCCTCGCCCTCCTCTGCGCCGCACCCCGCGCGGAGGCGGCGGCCATCCCCGGCCTGCGCAGGGGCGAGGCGGGCCTGGAGGCGGAACTGCGCCTCGATAGCTGGGAGGCCTTCTTCGGCAACCCCGCCCCGATCGCCTTCCTGATCCTCGACGACGAGGTCGAAACGCCGGAGGAGCATCATCGCCGCGCTTACGATTACGTGATCGAGAACCAGCGCGCGATCCTCGACGCCATGCTCGCCGACCTGCTCCCGGCCTACGCGGTCTGGAAGGACGACTGGGGCTACGCGGACGACGACATGGACGGCCTGATGCCCGCCGTCTCCGCCCCGGCGGACTTCGCGGCACTGCTGCGGCCGATCGCGATCGTCGTTCACGACGCCCGCAAAGACGGCCTGCCCTACATCGGCTACGAGTTCGCGGCCACCTGGGACGAGGAACACGGCTTCGGGGCCGTGCTGCACGGCACGCGCATCGTCGATCTGGGCGGCGGCGACACGGCCCTGTTGGGCTGGATCGCCCGCCGCGATCTCGAAGGCCGCCCCATCCACGACTGAGGAGGGTGGGGACGATGCGCGAACTGCGCCTGGCCCGCGACCTGGTCCGCACCTGCTGCTGCACCCCGCGCCTGCGCCTGCCGGTCGACCTCTCGGCGATCTGCCGCCACCTCGGCTGCACGGTGCGCGCGCTGGACATCCCCGACTACGACGGCTGCCACCTGCGCCTCAACGGCACCGGCCGTCCCCTCATCCTGCTCGGCACCAACCTGCACCGCCACCGCAAACGCTTCACCCTGGCGCACGAGATCGGACACATCGCCCTCGGACACGCCCCCTCCCGCTTCGACGGCGAACACCTGATCGAAGCCCGCGCCCGCTGGCAGGAGTCGCAGGCCGACCGCTTCGCCTCCGAGCTGCTGATGCCCACACCGGTATTGCGTCAGTTTGGCATGCTCTCCCCGGCATCCATTTCGCGTATATTCCTGACCTCGCTGGAGGCCGCGGAGATCAAGGCCCG
>DAIRUD010000296.1:0-3171 GCA_036803565.1 Synergistaceae bacterium
GACGCCGCCAAAGGCTTCGCCGAGGCCGACCTGATCGTGGAGGGCACCTACTCCACCGGCCTACAGGAACAAATCTACCTCGAGACGCAGGGCATGGCCGCCATCCCCAAGGACGACGGTTCGATCGAGCTTACGGGATCGATCCAGTGTCCTTACTACGTCGCCGCCGCCGTCTCTGGGGCATTGGGGATCGAACCGCCCCGGGTGCGCGTCGCGCAGACGGAGGTCGGGGGCGGATTCGGCGGCAAGGAGGACTACCCCTCCATCCTCGGCGTCCGGGCGGCCGTCCTGGCGAACAAGATCAAAAAACCGGTGGCGATGATCTACGACCGGACGGAGGACCTGCTCGTCACCCCAAAGCGGCACCCCTCCGTCATCCATCACAAAACCGGCGTCACCGGGGACGGCAGGATCACGGCCATGGAGGTCGATATTCTCTTCGACGCGGGTGCCTACACCACGCTGACCATGGTCATCCTGCAGCGCTCGGTCCTGCACGCGTGCGGCTGTTACTACACGCCCTATGCACAGATTCGGGGCCGGGCCGTCGCGACCAACACGCCGCCCACCGGCGCTTTTCGCGGCTTCGGCGCGTCTCAGTCGATCTTCGCTATCGAACGGCAGATGGACAAGATCGCCAAAAAGCTGGCTATGGATCCGCTCGACCTGCGCCTTAAGAACATCATCAAAAACGATATGAAATTCCCCTACAAGCAGGTATTGCGGAGCGGCGTCTCCGCAGAGGACGTCCTGACGCGTGCGGCGGAGATATCCGGTTACCGCGAAAAACACGCGCGCTACGCAAGAGAATCGGCGGAGGCGCTCGGCAAGAACGAACGGTTCGTCAAGGGCATCGGCATCTCCGTCGCCCTCCACGGCGGCGGCTTCACGGGAGCCGCCGAGGACACCATGGGCACGACGACCCGCGTCGTCTACAAGGACGGGGTTTTCACGCTCCATACCAGCAGCGTGGACATGGGGCAGGGTGCGGCGACGGTGCTCCCCCAGATCGCGGCCGAGACACTGGGCGTGGGCATCGAGCACGTGACGCATCCTCTCCCGGACACCTACGAGTGCCCCAACAGCGGGCCCACAGTCGCCTCGCGCAGCACGATGTTCATCGGCCGGGTGCTCGACATGACTTGTCGGGAGATCATCGCCAAGTTGAAGGGCTTTCTGGGCGCGACGTTCGAGAACGGCGTCTTCGCCCTGCCGTCGGGCGAAAAAATATCCACCATCGAGGCCGCGGACCGATACGTCGAAAAGCACGGCGAACTTGACGAGACCTATCAGATGAAGAACACCGGCAAGAGCGCCTGGGACCAGGAGAAGTTCGAGGGCGACGCCTATAAGGGCTACGGCTGGATCGCGCAGACGGTCGAGGTCGAGGTGGACATGGATACCTACGAGGCAAACCCGGTCGAGTCAACGATTGTGGCCGAGGTCGGGCGCGCGATCAACCCGGTGCTGGCCAGCGGCCAGCTTGAGGGCGGCGTACTCCAGGGCTGCGGCTGGAGCCACATCGAGTCGCTGGAAGTGGACGACAAGGGCATGTACACGGCAGGGCACATGAGCGAATACCTGGTGCCGACGACGCTGGACGCCCCCAAATGGCGGACGGAGATGCTGGAGGTCCCCTCCGAGGTCGGCCCCTACGGGGCGAAGGGCATCGGCGAGCTGCCCGCTAATGGCGGCGCACCGGCCTTCCTCGCCGCCGTGGAGAACGCCACCGGGGTCTCCGCAGACCACATCCCGCTCACCGGGGAAAAACTCTGGATGGAGTATACGAAGTTGAACGGCGACCGGTATGCGGACACAAGCGGGATGCATGGCGAAGGCGGTGAAAAAAGATGAAAATCCGGATAATCTTAAACGGCAGCCCCAGGGAGTTCGACGCCCATCCGATGAAGCGGATGCTGGATGTGCTGCGTGAGGACGCCGGCCTGCTTGGCGTCAAGGAGGGCTGCGGCGAGGGAGAGTGCGGGGCCTGCGCCGTCCTGATGGATGGACGGCTCGTCGACACCTGCCTCATCCCGGCAATCCAGATGCACGGCAGCGAGGTGCTCACGATCGAGGGGCTGGATAACGGTGGCACACTCGACGACCTTCAGCGTATCTTTCTCGAGGAGGGGGCCGTTCACTGCGGCTTTTGCACGCCGGGGATGATCATGGCGGCCGCGGCGCTGCTCCTGCACAATCCGCACCCCACCGAGGAGGAGGTCCGCACGGGGCTCGCCGGAAACATCTGCCGCTGCACCGGATACGAGAAGATCTGCCGCGCCGTCCTGCGGGCGGCGGATGCGGGGTACGGTGAACGCATCCCACGCAGGGACGCCTCGGCGACCCCGGCTCGGCCTGTTTTCGAAGCCGCCGAAGCGGAGGATTATTTTTCGCCGCAAACGCTCGCCGAAGCACTTGATATTAAAAAGACAAATAATGATATACTTATATTATGCGGCAACACGGATATCGGCCCGGACGTCAAAAACGGCCGTCTGTCTCCGAAACGTGTGATGGATATTTTCAGCCTGCCGGAGTTAAAAGGCGTTGCGTTGGCCGAGGGGGATGAGTATATTCGCATCGGAGCCTGCGCCACCAACACCGATATCGCCGAGAGTCCGATTGCCCGCGAATTTCTGCCCGCGCTGGTGACGGCCTCCTCCGGAAGCGGAGCGCTGGCCATTCAGAACCGGGCCACGATCGGCGGTAATATCTGCACCGCCTCGGGTGCCGGAGATTTGCCGGTCGTGCTTTTGGCGCTGGGCGCACGCGTTCTCGCCGCCTCCCTCCGCGGGACGCGCGAGATTGCGATGGGCGACTTCATCACCAGCTACCGCAAGAATGCGCTGGCGAGTGACGAACTGCTGCAGGAGATTCGGATCCCGTTGCCGCGGAAGGGGTCGAGACAGGTCTTTTACAAACGGGGGTCGCGAAAGGCGCTCACTTTGTCTCGAGCATCCCTTGCGCTTTACATTTATATCGAATCGGGGCGCATCGCAGAGTTTCGCGCGGCGGCAGGCAGTATGTCACCCGTGCCGATCCCTTTGCGAAATTTAAGCGCGGCCATGCCGGGACGGGAGTTGACACCCTCCCTGCCGGACGAGGCGGCGAGGATCGCTTACGGGGATGTCAACCCGCGCAAGACGCCCCAATATCGAAAGACGATGATTG
>DAIRUD010000297.1:0-3168 GCA_036803565.1 Synergistaceae bacterium
CCTAGGCGAAGGCCTCTCTTGTGTAGGTATGTCGGAAGTGAAAAGCGTGGATCAAACGGCGGCATGTTTCCGGAAGGAAGCGTGCCGCGCGGATGCCTCCCGGCATATGAACGACGCGATTACCCCGGCCGCTTCCAGCCCGTTCGATTCGCCGGTGATGAAGCGCGCGGGTTGTGGAAGGCGCGTTGTCTGCTCACTTGGGTCGTTGGTATAAAAATGGTCCGGCGGAATCGAAGCCGAGGTTTCGGTAGTCGAAAATCTGCTCCGTGGCCCCGGTCATGAGGTAACCGCCGGGGCGCAGCGCGGCGAAGAATTTTCCATATAGAGCCGTCTTCGTCTCCTGGCCGAAATAAATGACCACGTTGCGGCAAAGGATCAGGTCGAAGCCGCTGTCGAAGCGGTCCTTGATGAGGTTCATCCGGCGGAATTTGACCTTTTCCTTCACCATGGGCTTCACGCGAACCCGTTCGGCGTCCAGCTCCTGAAAATATTTGGCGATCCATTCTTTCGGCGCGTTGGCCAACTGTCGCTTCTGGTAGATGCCCTCCTCGGCTTTCGCCAGAACTCCCTGGTCGATATCCGCCGCCAGCACCGGCTGCGGTGTCGCGACCTTCATCTCGATCGCCAGGATGGCGAGCGAGTACGGTTCCTCGCCCGTCGAGCAGCCCGCGCTCCAGAATTTCAGTCGCTGATGCCCCAACTCCTTGTACATCTCGGGGATGATTTTGTCGCGGATCTCCCACCAGCGGTTCGCGTTGCGGAAAAATTCGGTTACGTTGATGGTGAGGTAGTCGAGGAATTCGCGGAGTTTTTCGGGATTTTCCTCGATCGTTCTGTAATATGCTTCATAGGACGTCATCGTCCACCGCTGCATCAACATGTGGATGCGGCGGTGAATCTGGTATTTGTACGCATCGAGGTCGATGCCGGTCAAATCGCGTATTTTCCGTTTGAATATGTCGTACTCCGGCGGAGCTGGGTAGATCTCCTTGTCCTGCAGCGCCATTGCTTTCTCCTCCTTGACCGCTGTATCCGGCGTGGGGCGTCTTTTGCGGATCATACTATATTCCGCTGAACTTGCATAGCAAAGATCGCGTAGAGGGGACGATGGACAAACGCGTGAAAAATCCGTATCATTGCCTTGTAAAGCGCGGATGTCGACAGACCTAAGAGAGGCTGTCGTTGCGGTCGATATTGTAATAGATGAACCGAAGGAGAATGGAGGGATCAAGGATGAATATCAAATCCGTATCGCAATTCGGGGCCGTTCAGGATGTGGCCCATCAGTCAGCCTTTGTATATGGGGTCAACCGCGAACACCTTCCGCCCAGATCCCCCTCCGCTCCGCACTACGTCACGCTCCCCGGCCGCGGGCACATGGAGACGGTGTATCAGTTTCGGCAGGTCGAGGGCTGGCTCGGCGACGTCCCCGTCTCTTTCACGTTTCTCACCGCGCAGCGGTCCTACGAGTACACGAAGCAGATCTTTGCGGACTGGGACAGGAGGGCCGCCGTCAGTACGACGAACAGCTGGGTGATATAATTTCCGCCCTTACCGCACCGGCGGCGGCTTTTGCGACGTTCCTTGCCCCGCCCGTCACGTACTGCGCCCGTACGCCCCTTTCGACTGTCGGCATGGTATTTCCCCATTTTTCCGGGGATCGTTTGCGTAGAAAAGCGAAAGCTTTTGTCGCGAACCATGCCTTGCACGGGTATGCCCGCTGAGATAGGATATGTGATATAATTGATGGGTTAGACGTGTAGCTGGTCATCCGAAAGGGGTTGTATCGTTTGAAGTCAGAGATCCTCTCTCAGGAGCGGAACATTGTGGTGGTCAGGGCGGATTTCGAAGCCGCCGAAGTGAATAAGGCGGTCGGGAAAACCGTTCGCGAGCTTTCGAACAAGGCCAATATAAAGGGATTTCGGAAAGGGCACGTTCCCCGGAAAACGCTCGAGCTATACTTCGGAAAGAGCGGAATCTACCGCGAAACGCTGGAGCGCGTCGCGCAGGAAGCGTTCGAGAACGTCGTCTCCGAATACGAGCTGGACCTGATCACGGACCCGCGGATCAAGCCGGGCGAACTCGAGGAAGGAAAGCCGTTCGAGATCGAGTTCACCTTCGAGGTGCGTCCCGAGGTCGTCCTGCCGGATATTCCCGCGCTTTCCGCCGAGAAAACCGTGTTCCGCGTCAGCGACGAGGATGTGGAGGCCGCCTTCCGGCAGGTTCTCGAGTCGAACGCCAAATTGGAGCCGACCGACGAGGATCGCCCCGCGACCGAAGAGGATATCGTGGAGACCCAGTATACGTCTTACGCCGTGGAGGACGACGGCAACCTGCAGGAGCTGGAGCGCGACCAGAAGAGCACGCTCGCTTTGAACGGCCTCCGCAAGGACATCGCCGACGCGGTGATCGGCCGCAGGCCCGCCGAGGAGTTCACCTTCGAGATCAAGCTCGAGGGCGATTATCCGGATGCGCGGATGGCCGGAACGACGATCCGCTACGATATGGAGGTCTTGCAGTTCATGAAGCGCGTCGTCCCCGAGGCGACGGACGAGGTGGTGTCCGAGCTCTCCAAGGAGCGTTACGCCACGGTCGAGGAGCTCAAGGCCGATTTGCGCCGCCAGATGGAGGCGGACGCGGAGGAACGTTCCCAGGCGACCTTGCGCGAATCCGCCATCACCGCGGTTGCGGAGGCGGCGGAGATCGACATCCCCGATACGATGATCGAGCGCCAGTACGCCGCGATGCGGCGCGATCAGGACAACCAGGTACAGCGCGACCTGAAGCAGTCCCTCGACGATTATCTCAAGCACAACAACCTCAGCGTCGACGAATTCGACGGCAACCTGCGCAAGCGCGCGGCGGAGATCGTTCGCAATACCCTCGTTCTCGACGCCGTCGCGGAGCGCGACGAGATCAGCTTCACGTCCGACGAGATCAACGAGGAAATCATGCGCACGGCGAACGCCATGCGCGTCAATCCGCAGGAGCTGGCCGACATGCTCGGCAAGAACCGCGACCAGTTCGCATCGCTCGCGATGCGGGTGCGCACGAAGAATACCATGAATCACATCGCTTCTCTGGTGCAGGTGCGGGAGATCGATCCCCCCGCGGTCGAGGCTCCGGAGGAGGCGTCTGCGGAAGCGGAGGCGCCGTCCGCCGCGGAGG
>DAIRUD010000298.1:0-3166 GCA_036803565.1 Synergistaceae bacterium
CGCGTGACGTGGCGGCTTGCCGCCGCCTGCCAGGAGAACGGGCTCTTCGCCATGATCCACGCGGGGGAACCCCTGGGGCGCGATTACCCCGGCAAGGGGGCGACCGGGCCGCGCGAACTGTGGACGCTCGCCCGCAACCACCCGGAGCTGCGCATCCTTGCCGCCCATCTGGGCGGCGGCCTGTTCTTCTACGAGCACCTGAAAGAAGCCGCGCGCGTCCTGCAAAACGTCTGGTACGATACGGCGGCGGTGCCGTTTCTGTATGACGCGCCGCTCTTCGCCTCCTGCGCCGCCTCGCCGAGGATGGAAAAAGTGCTGTACGGATCGGATTTTCCGCTGCTGCGCCTGCCGCGGTATCGATGCATGGCGGGGGATGGCGCGTTTCCGGAGGAGGAAACGACAGCTTTTTATGGCGAAAACGCGAGGCTTTTTCGCTCGCGATGCGACATCGGAGCCGCTCGGCACTGAGGCATTGCGCCTCGAACATTCGTTGCGCGCGTTCGGTTGATTGGGGATGGAGCGTTTCCGTGGGTTGGCACCTCTCAGTGGAGTGGGTGCGCTTGGGAGAACGGCCGGAGTGCGTTGTTTCGCCGTGTGTTCGGTGATGTTGAGACTGTTTTCTCTCTGTAGAGGTGGTGTAAATCGAATCTCTCCGCTGAGATGGATTCCGGTTGTTTTACCCTTCACTGTCTTTACGGGAGGTATGAAATTGTGCGCTCGGCGAGCCCGTGTCCCTCGCGTGGCGGCTTCTCGGAAATCATAGGCACTTATTGCGCGGTTTCCTGAAGGGTCCTGGATGCGGATCGGACGCTCCCATTCCGCTCCCGGCCGCGTTTCGGTACGGCGAAGCGGGGTTATTCCCGTACGCGATTTGCCGACGGGCGATTCCTGCCCACCCTCCCTTGTGCTACAATCCAGGCGTTACGTTCCTTTCGCCGCTCGGCGGGCGGCAAAAATTCGAACGCTGCGAATGCGGGGGTGTGTGTTGTGTTGAACGTTGGCATTGTGTTCGCTGTCATTCTGGTCTTTTTTCTTTTCCTCACCTTTATCTCGATGTTGCGGCGCTATCGGCGCTGTCCTTCGGACAAGATCCTGGTCATCTTCGGCAAGACGGGGGAGGGATCGGCGAAGTGTATCCACGGCGGCGCGGCGTTCGTTTGGCCGCTCTTTCAGGATTATTCCTACCTCGATCTGACGCCGATCTCCATCGACATCCCGCTGCAGGGGGCGCTGTCCAAGGAGAACATCCGCATCGCCGCGCCCTCGACCTTCACCGTCGGCATCAGCACGGAGCCGGTGGTCATGCGCAACGCGGCGGAGCGCCTGCTGGAGCTGAACCAGATGGACGTCCGCAAGGTCGCCGAGGACATCATCTTCGGGCAGTTCCGCGCGACGATCGCCACGATGAACATCGAGGAGATCAACAAGGACCGCGAGAAGTTCCAGGGGGCGGTCATGGAATCCGTCGAGGTCGAGCTGGCGAAGGTCGGTCTGCGCGTGATCAACGTCAACATCAAGGACATCGACGACGAATCCGGATACATCAAGGCGCTGGGGCAGAAGGCCGCGTCCGAGGCCATCAACCAGGCGCGCATCGACGTCGCGGAGCAGGAGCGTAAAGGCCAGACCGGCGTCGCGGCGGCGCAGAAGGAAAGCGACATCGCGGTCAGCCTGGCGGAAAAGGAGAAGCGGGTCGGCGTTTCCGCGGCCGAGGCCGAGGCCGTCAAGGGAGAAAATATCGCCAAGCAGGTGAAGGCGGAGTCCGAGGCCGAATTGCGCGAGAAGGTCGCCGAGGCCAATCGGCGCGGCACCGTCGCCGAAAAGACCTTGGAGGCGGAGGCGATGCGCCTCGCCTATCAGGCGGAGATGGAGGCGGAAATCGTCCGCCGCGAGCGCGACCAGGCATCCCATTTCGCGGATACGATTCCGGTGGCCGAGGCGGAGAAGCAGCGCCGCATCATCGAAGCGGAGGCGATGATGGAGCAGCAGAGCCGCGAGGGACGCGGCGAAGGCGAGCGGATCAAGAACGAAATGCTCGGCCGCGCGGAGGGTATGCGCGCCGTCTTCGAGGCGAACGCCGACGGTATCCGCAAGCTCGTGAACGCCACATCCGGCGACGCCAACGCGGCGTTCATGCTGATGATGGCCGATCGCTTGCCGGAACTGATGAACATACAGGCGACGGCGATTTCCAACTTCAAGGTGGATAAGGTGACCGTGTGGGATTCGGGCGGCGCGTCGGCGGACGGCAAGTCGATCTCCAACCTTGTCCGGGATTACGCGACCAGCCTCCCGCCCCTGCAGGACCTTCTGCAGATGACGGGCGTCGTCGGCCCCGGCATCCTGGGAAAAGCGGCGGATGCGCAAGCCGGGCAGGTACAGGGCGTGCGCTCGGAAGAACAGCCGATCCCACGGCAGGATGCCGCATTCGAAGGGGAGGGTGTCTGATTTGGGCGAGTGGGAGTGGGTACACGCCGCCGTCGGCGGCGTGGCGACCGTCATCTTCCTCTTTCAGACCCTGGGGACGGCGGGCGACGACGCCGGTGGCGACGCGGACGTCGATTTCGACTACGATGGGGGTACGGGGGCCGATGCCGTCGACGGCCTGTCGAGTTACCTCTCCGTGCGCAATTTCGTGGCCTTCTTCATCGGCTACGGCTGGGTCACGCTGGCGGCCCTGCTCTCCGATGTCACGCGCGTAAGGGCGTCCGTTCTGGGCGTTCTCGCCGGGTCGGTTTTCGTGGTGGCCTCGCTCTTTCTGCTGCGGACCTTTCTCAAGTTCCAGGAGGACGGCAGCTTGCAGCTGGCGCGCCAGGTGGGTAAGACGGCCACGGTTTACATCGCCATCGGGGCGTCCGCGGGCGGCGTCGGCAAGGTGCTCGTCGACACGCGCAAGGGGCGCATGGAACTTCCGGCGCGCACCCGCTCGTCGGAGAAGCTTTCGCCGGGCCAGCTCGTGCGGATCGTCAACGTCGAGGACGAGATGCTCTGGGTCGAGAGGGTGGACGCGGACAGTTTTGCGGACAAAGGCGCGAAAACCGTTTAAGCGCGCCTGAACGCATCGGGGATTGGCGACTTGCGGGACGCTGCGCGATTCCCTTTTTGCGGGCCCGTCGCGCCGACGTTTGATCCCGCCTTCGGGCGGGATTTTTACGATATGAGGGAG
>DAIRUD010000299.1:0-3163 GCA_036803565.1 Synergistaceae bacterium
CGCGGGGTCGACGTCGAAGACGCGGATCTCGCGCAGGGGGCGGACGGCGAGCATCGCCTCGGCCTGCATGGCCGCCTGCCCGCCGGTGCCGAAGAGCGCGCCGACCTGTGCGTCGGCGTTGGCCAGCAGCTCCGTCGCCAGGCCGGATACGGCCCCGGTGCGCAGGCGGGTGAGCTCCGTGCCGTCGAGCAGGGCGTCGGTCGCCCCCGTCTCGGGATCGAGCAGCAGGACGGTCGCGTTCACCGCCGGCAGGTTCTTCGTGGCGTTGGAGGCGTAGGTGGAGACGATCTTGATGCCCGCCAGCGGGTAGGACGTGGCACAGGCGGGCATGAAGGACGAGATGTCGCCCTCGCGGATCGCGAAGTTCGTCCGCACGGGCAGCGCGACGTGCCCTTGAGCCTGGAGGACGAAGGCCTCGCGGTTCGACTCGATGGCGTCGCGCACCGTGAAAATTTTTCGGATATCCTCGGCATTGAGAAACAGCATCCGCTCACCCCCGCAAAATTTGGAAAACGCGTGTGGAGTGCTTATCTGATAACTGATTACCTTCTGGGTGGGGATAGAATACTCGATTCGTTTCCGGATGTCAAATATTTCGTCAACTCGCGCCGACGGCGCGGCGGATGTCCATGCACGGCCTTTTCGCGGATTCTCGGGCGGATTTTGTATGAGAGGATGGGTGCGAAAAGGTACAATCGTCGTGAAAAAGATATCGCAGCCTGCCGGAGAGGCGTCGTCCGGCACGAGGTTATGCAAAAAAGGAGGAATTTTTCGCCATGTATCCCCGCTCCGTCCGTCGTCTATCGTTCGCGCTCCTCGTCCTGGCCGTGCTGTTCGGCGTTCTGGCCGCGCCCGCGCGCGCCGCGGACCCCGCCGACCTGTTCTTCGAAAACGGCGTCATCTACACCGTGGACGCCGCCGACCGCGTCGTCGAAGCCCTGGCGGTCCGCGACGGCCGGATCGTCTTCGTCGGTTCCCGGCGGGAGGGGGAAGGGTACATCGGGGCGGGCACCCGGGTCGTCGATCTGGGCGGCAAGCTGATGCTGCCGGGGTTCTGCGATTCGCACGTCCATACGCCCGGTACTTACGTCAGCGGGCTTTTCGATTTCGATCTGACCGGGATTCTCGATCCCGGCGAAGCGGAGGCCGTGATCCGCGAATATGTGGAGAAGAACCCGGAGCAGGAGATCTATTGGGGAATCGGCTACGAATCGAATATGTCGTACGGCGGCGGCGGCGAGGAGGCCCGCAAGGGGCCGAAGAAGGAGCGCCTCGACGCGATCTGTCCCGACCGGCCGATGCTGATCCTGGCCAGCGACGGGCACGCCATGTGGCTCAACTCGAAGGCGCTCGAACTCTCCGGCATCGACGCCGCTACGCCCGATCCCCAGGGCGGCCGGATCGAGCGCGACGACGAGAGCGGCGAACCCTGGGGCACCCTCAAGGATATGGCGCTGACGCTGACGCCCCGGTTTACGTTCGACACCGGGGAGATGGTCGCCGCCGTGAAGATGTTCCAGGCCGAGCTCAACTCCTACGGCGTTACGTCGATCTTCACGGTCCCGGCCTTCGGCGGCGTGCTGGACGTGCCGCTGGACGCCCTGCGGCGGATGGACCGCGACGGCGGACTGACCGTGAAAGTACGGGCCGGGGTGGTCTTCGACGGCATCGACGACTTCGCCGAAAAGGAGCGCGAAATCCGCGAGATCCGGTCGCGCTACGACGGCGATTTCCTGAAGGTGACGGCGGTGAAGTTTTTCGTGGACGGCGCGGTCAATATGCGCACGGCCCACATGTTGGAGCCGTACGCGGACGATCCGGACAACTACGGTATCCGGGCGTGGGAGCAGGATCGGCTGAACGAGGCGGTGGCCGCGGTCAACGCGTGGGGGTTGCAGGCGCACATCCACGCCGTCGGGGACGCGGCGGTCCGCGCCGCCCTCGACGCCTGCGCATACGCCGCCCGCCACGCGCCAGCGGGGGACTATCGCAACGCCGTCACCCACCTCCAGATCGTCGATCCGGCGGATATCGGGCGTTTCGCGGCGCTGGGCGTCGTCGCCTCCACGCAACCCTACTGGCATTTCAAGGAGCCCGATTACTGGGAATCGGAGGAGTATACGACCATCGGCGAGCGGGCGGAGCGGCAGTACCCGCTGGCCTCGCTGCACGAAACCGGCGCGCTGTTGGCCTTTTCCTCCGACACCCCCGTCTCCGTGCAGCCGAACCCGCTGGCCGCGATCCAGATCGGCGTGACCAGGAACCTGACGTCCGCTTGGGCGTACGACGTGCCGGAGATCGTCGACATGGACGATCCCACGTACCTCCTCAACCCGGCGGAGCGGCTGCCCGTGCGGGAGATGATCCGGGGCTTCACGGCCAACGGCGCCTACGCCACCTTCGCCGACCGCGAGACGGGGACGCTGGAGGTCGGCAAGGCCGCCGACCTGGCCGTGTTCGACACCAATATCCTGGAGGCCGATCCGCTGCGCATCGAGAAGGCCAAGGTGCTGCGCACCTACGTGGACGGGAAGCTGGTGTACGGGGAGGAGGAAACCCCCGCGTCGTCCGGTTCGTCCGGCTGCGACGCGCGGGCCGCGGGGTTGGCGGCGTCGTTGCTGCTCGTGGGTTGGTCGGCGTTGGGGCGGTCGCGGAGAAAAGAGCGCGGGAGTAAGTGATCGGTTTCTGCGGCGGGTCTCCCTCCGCTGAGGGAGGCTTAGCCTAGCCCCTGATCATGATGCGGGCGTTTGCGAAGCGTCGCGTCGATTTTGTCGCAAACGATCGGGAAGTCTTTATCGATCTCCGCGTTGGAGAAGCGGAGCGTGAAAATGTCGAGGGATTGCAGGGCCTCGTCGCGGATCGCGTCGTATTCCGCGCCCTCTTTTGTCATGTGTTGTCCGCCGTCGATCTCGACGGCGAGTTTCGCTTTTGCGGCGTAGAAATCGACGATATAACCGAGGATTGTCTTCTGGCGCTGGAAGCGAACGGGATGGTTTCGCAGGAAATCGTGCCACAGCCTGCGCTCCTGCGGGGTCATTTCCCGGCGCAGGGCCTTGGCGAAGGGGATGATGGCTTTTTTGTAGGGGAGCATGGCGGCCGCCTCCTTGAGAGGCATTATAACCGGTTTGGTGTGGTGGTGGTTCTCCCTCCGCCCGCCTTTGGC
>DAIRUD010000300.1:0-3150 GCA_036803565.1 Synergistaceae bacterium
CGCAACGGCGGGCCGCCGCAACGGCGGCCCGCAGCGGAAAACGAAAACCGACGACGAGGGAGAGTTATGCCACAAATTACGTTTTTGCCGGGCAACATCGTTTGTGAGGTGGATGCGGGGACTTCGCTCCAGGACGCGGCGGAGAAGGCGGGTGTCACGCTCTCCTTCCCCTGCGCCGGAAAGGGCGCGTGCGGAAAGTGCCTGGTCAAGGTCGAGAGCGGCGCGCTGGATTTCGACGACAACGGCAAGCTCTCGGACGAACTGAAACGGCAGGGCTACGTTCTCGCCTGCCGTTCGCGCGCGGGCGCGGACGACGTCGAGATTCTCGTGACCTCCTCGCTGAGCGACGAACAGGGCCAATTCGCCGACGCGCTGAACCGCATGGGCGTCGAGGAGGCACTGTTCCCGAAAAAAGAGGGAATTTCCCCCCTCGTCCGGATGGAACGCATGACTGTGGACGCACCGGTGGCGTTGGACGGGCTGGGCGATTACGACCGCTTCGTGCAGGCAGTACGGGCGAAACTCTCCCTCGAACGGGTCGACCTCCCGCTGCAGTTGCTGCAGCAACTGCCCGACGTGCTCCGCGACCGGGACGGCGAAGTATGCGTCTGGCACCTGATTCAGGACGACGTGGTGCGCATCGTGGACGTCGCCGCCGGAGACCCGGGAGCGGAATTCGGCCTGGCGGTGGACATCGGCACCACGACGGTGGCCATCCAGCTGGTCGATATGGCGGAGGGGCGCGTGATCGACACGATCACGCAGTACAACGCCCAGATCGACCGCGGCGCAGACGTCATCAGCCGTATCAGCTACGCCAAGAACCCGGAGCGGATTCGAGAGATGCGGACCCTCGTCCTGGGAACTATCAACCAAGGCATCGCAACGCTCTGTGAGCGGAACGGCCACATCGCGCGTCGTTCCGTCCGCAACGTCGTCATCTCCGCCAACACCACGATGGTGCAGCTGTTCATGGGCATCAAACCGGACTACATCCGCCTGGAGCCGTATACGCCGGCGGTCATGGGCGTGCCGTTCTATCGGGCCGAGGCCTTGGGGTTGGACGTCAACCCCCAGACCTTCGTGTGGATCGCGCCCAACG
Source organism: Synergistaceae bacterium (assembly GCA_036803565.1). Lineage (GTDB taxonomy): Bacteria > Synergistota > Synergistia > Synergistales > Synergistaceae > DAIRUD01. The sequence goes on from DAIRUD010000300.1 coordinate 1,103, forward strand.
TCGGCAGTTACGTCGGCGGCGATATCACGGCCGGGCTTCTCTGCACGGACTTTGCGGTGGATACCGAGGAGATCTGTCTCTTCATCGATATCGGGACCAATGGGGAAATCGTGCTCGGTAACGGCGAGTTCCTCATGAGTTGCGCCTGCTCCGCCGGCCCCGCTTTCGAGGGCGGCGGCATCGAGCGCGGCATGCGCGCCTCGAAGGGTGCGATCGACCATGTGGACATCGATCCGGCGACGGGCCTGGCGAAATACGCCGTGATCGGCGGCGGCGTCGCCCAGGGAATCTGCGGCTCCGGCCTGATTTCCGTGCTGGCGCAGCTCTTCGAGCAGGGCATGTTGGATCCGCGCGGCAAGCTCGATCGCTCCGGAAAATACACCTCGGTCACCGTGGAGGGCAAGGTCGCGCGCTATTACATCGCCCCCGCCAAAAACGGCGATCCGGGAGTCTACCTGACGGAAAACGACATCGAGAACTTTATCCGCGCGAAAGCGGCCATCTTCTCCGCCTGCGTCACCATGTTGAACAGCGTGGAGCTGGAATTCGACAGCATTGGCAAGTTCTACATCGCGGGCGGTTTCGGCAGGTACATCGAAATCCCCAAGGCGCAGACGCTCGGCCTGCTGCCCAATCTCGACGAGGATTGTTTCCTGTACGTCGGCAACTCCTCGCTGACGGGTTCCTTCATGGCGCTGCTCTCCGAGAAACACCGGGCGAAGGTGCTGGAACTCGCGAACAAGATCACCTATATCGACCTGAGTACCGAGGCCGGTTACATGGACGAATACGTCGCGGCGATGTTCCTGCCGCATACGAATATGAAGCTCTTTGCCAGATAGGGGGATAATGCCGTGCTGGAGGCGATTCGCATGCCGAAGCTCCATGCGCTCGACGAATACGAGATCGTCCGCTTTCACAAACAGATCGGGGATACCGTGAAGCGCGGTGACATCTTTCTGGACGCCCGCCTCTTCGACGGCAGCGAGCGCCCCGTCGCGTTCTACGTCAACGGGACGATCACGGAGATCAACGCGAAAATCGGCGATTGCGTCAGCGAGGACGACCTCCTCGGAGTCGTCGACGACGGAAAATAAGGCTGTTTACAATAACGGACTCGAATGCTAAAATTATTTTAAATTAGGATGGAGGTGTACGATATGTGCGGGATTTACAGCAACCCCAGCGAGATCGCACGTTCCCTGACGGTCGCGGCAGCGGAGAAAGTCGTCGTCAACCCGGCGGGAAAGAGCGTCGAGGAGAGCAATATCGAGCTCGGCAGGCAGCTTGCGCTTGTCTACAAGACGATCCTGGCGGAACTCGCGCGCGAGGACGGCGCGGAGGGAGCGCTCGCCCACGAGCACACGCATACGCACAGCCACGGAGATCATACCCATAGTCACAGCCATAGTCACGACCACAGCCACGATCACAGCCACGGACATGACCATGACCACGATCACACGCACTGATGCGGAGGGAATCGTGAGGACTGCATAGATCCCCGGTTCCGCCGGAACAGGGAATGCAAAATCAGAAGCCTGCGGGGCGATTGGCCCGGCAGGCTTTTTTCCTATAAAATAGAGGCACAACCCGACGAGCGACCCAAAGGAGTGTGGCGGATGGCGGAAAAACTCGTGCGTTTCGGCGTGACCGTACCCAAGGATATCGTGGAGGAGTTCGACCGGCGGCTGGAACAGGCCGGAAGGCACAACCGATCGGATGTGCTGCGCCAACTGATGCGCGGCTATATTACCGAGGAACGCTGGCGCGAGGAGGAGGGCGAGGTGTTCGGCACGGTGACTCTGATGTACGATCACCACGCGGCCTTCAGCAGCAAGGACCTCGCCGCGGCACAGCACGACCACGGGGACGTTATCGTCTGCACGACGCACGTGCACGTGACGCACGAGACCTGCCTGGAGTGCATCGTCCTGCGCGGCAGTTCGGCCGGGATTCGCGCATTCGTCAACGCCCTCAGCCAGATCCGCGGCATCAAGAGCATGGACACCGTCATCACATCGGGGATATAGAACAGGACCGCGGGG
>DAIRUD010000301.1:0-2824 GCA_036803565.1 Synergistaceae bacterium
AACCCCCCATCGTGTGTCCGCACGCCTGAAGCGTGCGGGACCGGGGGTATAGTACCATCAATGAGGGAAAAAAGGCAATTGCCGCCGCTCGCACGGGTAGGACAGAAGAGGGCAACCGGACACAGAATCCCGCCGCCCTCTCCTGCTTGTCTTTGCGATCGCTACAATCCGAACAAACCCGCTCCGCGATAGACGAGGAACGCGCCGATCCATGCCGTCGCCAACCAGAAGGCGATGGTGATCCAAAGCCATTTCGCGCTCTGCAGCTCCCCGTTCGCGGCGGCGACCGCCGCCATGCAGGGGACCGAGAGCAGGTTGAAGGTCATGAACGAGAGGGCGGCGGCAGGGGAGAAGCTGGCGACGAGCGCCAACCCGAGCGCGTTGGCCGCATCCTCGTCCTCGAGCGCGTCGCCCTCGACGCCGGGATTGTAGAGGATACCGAGCGTCGAGACGACCATCTCCTTGGCGATGAGGCCGGTCACAATGGCGACGACCGCCTTCCAGGCTTCCGGGGTGGAGGCGAAGCCCAACGGCCGGAAGAGGGGGACGAGGAAGCTTGCGAGCACCCCCACGATGCTTTCGTGCTCGTTGGCGTCAACCATCTGAAGGCTGAAGTTGAAGTTCGAGAGCAGCCAGATGACCACCGTCGCGCCGGCGATGATCGTCGTGGCCCGAACGATGAATCCGCGCGCCTTTTCCCACAGGTGGATGAGGAGGTTCCGCAAACGCGGCATGTGGTAGGCGGGCAGCTCCATGATAAACATCGACGCCGCTCCCTTGAGAATGGTCGTGCGCAGCAGGATCGCCGTGATCACGGCGGCGGCGATGCCGATGACGTAGATGCCGAACACCGCGTTGGCGGCGTTTTCCGGAAAGATCGCGGCCGCAAAGATGGACCAGATCGGCAGCTTCGCTCCGCAGGAGAAAAAGGGCATCAACATGACCGCAAGCCTGCGCTCCTTCTCGTCGTCGAGTGTGCGGGTGCCCATCATGGCCGGCACGGAGCAGCCGAAGCCCATCAAAAGCGGTAGGAACGCCTTGCCGGAGAGGCCGAAACGCCGCAGCGGCCGGTCCATGAGAAACGCCGCGCGCGCCATATATCCGGTGTCCTCCATGATGGAAAGAAAGAAGAAGAGCATCAGGATCTGGGGAAGAAAGCTCAGAACCGCTCCGACACCGGCGAACAGGCCGTCGATCACCAAACCCTGCACCCAGGGGGATGCGTCCAAACTCTCCAGAAAACCGGCCGCCGATTCCGTGAGCAAATCCGTGAAATTCCCCATCCAAGTCTGTAGCGTAACGCCGGGGGAAGCGATGCCGCCTTCGACGATTCGCTCCGAGAAGAGGAGGGTCTCGGCAAAGGTCAGGTGGAAGACGACGTACATGAACAGAAAAAAGATCGGCAAGCCAAACACTTTATGGGTCAAAACGCCGTCGATCCTGTCGGACGTCGTCCGAGCACCGGCGGGGACGCCCTGCGTCAGCGCCGTACGGTAATCCTTCGATATCTGCCGGTAGCGAATGTCCGCGACGGCCGCCTCGAAATCCCCCTCCATCGCCGGATCCAGTTCGATATCCCGGCAGATTTCCCCGACTTCGGCGGCGATCTGCGGATTGTCCCCGGAGTACAGCAGGTTCCCCTCGATGGCTTTTACGGCGCGAAAGACGGGGTGGGTGAGGTTTTTTCCGCGGAACAGTCGGACCAATTCGGCCAACGTATCGGCCATTGCGGAGGCGGCGACCGGCGATGAGCCGATCCGTTTTCCCTTCGCCGCCTCGACCGCCGTGCACATCAGCTCCCCGATGCCCTCGGAGCGGAGCGCGCTGATCGCCACGAAGGGAACGCCCAGGCGCTGTGAAAGCAGCTGTACGTCGATTTTCGACCCGCTTTTGGCGAGCACGTCGGCCATGTTCAGAGCGACGACGACGGGAATGTCCGCCTCCAGAATCTGCGTCGTCAGGTACAGGTTCCGCTCTAGGTTCGTCGAATCGACGATGTTGATAATCAGGTCCGGTTCTCCCTCCAGGATGTAGTCGCTGGCGACGACCTCCTCCGGCGTATAGGGGGAGAGGGAGTAGATGCCGGGAAGGTCGACGATCCCGATTCCCTCCGGTGCGCCGGGGGCGTTGCGGCATACGCCCTCCTTGCGCTCCACCGTCACGCCCGGCCAGTTGCCGACGTGCGCCGTGCTCCCCGTCAGGAGGTTGAAGAGCGTCGTCTTGCCGCTGTTGGGGTTTCCCGCAAGCGCGAATTTCACGATACCTGCCCCCCCTCCATTTCCATGAGTACGGCCTTCGCCTCGGCCTTTCTCACCGACAGTTCGTACCCTCTGACCGTCAGTTCGATCGGGTCCCCCAACGGCGCCGTCTTGCGCATCGAAACCTCGACGCCCGGCGTCAGCCCCATGTCGAAGAGCCTGCGCTTGGTCGGGCCGTCGGCGCTTACGCGCAACACGATTCCGCGTTCGCCCGGCGTAAAATCGCTCAAACATTTCTGCATGCGAATACTCCCTTTCTCAACCACATCTAGTCGAACAATCAAGCCCAAAGCACGACTTTTATTTTGCCCATTGTTAGATTTAACTAACCAGCGTTGCCGCGCCCTCTTCGCCGAAAGAAACAAATGGATGCTACATCCGATGACACCGCGTGTCAAGTGGCGCATTGAAGTTACGACGCCTGTGGGGGACGCGCGGATCGGGGCGAATAAGCGCATCCTTCGACAATCATGGTGTTCGTACCATGCAACTTATAAAAGTGTGCGTGATATGCGGAAACGAAAAAATTGCGGCGACACGAGGTATCGCGCCGCCGACGTTTTCTC
>DAIRUD010000301.1:2834-3150 GCA_036803565.1 Synergistaceae bacterium
GGGGGGGGGGGGTGAGCGATCGCCGCATTGGAGCATCGCAGGAATTCCAGCTTGAGGAAGTGCGTGGCAGAGGGATATTTTGTCGAATTGAGCAATGTGGCGACAAAGCATCCCGATGCCGGTGATATCGAAAGGCAAGGAATGGGGAAACAATTGGAAAAACGCAATTCGTATGGGGGATATTACGGAGGTGTCGATCGGTTTTCGCCCCTTTTCGCCATTCCGGGCAGGCGAGTATGATACGTACACTCTTGCTCCGTCCCCCGATTCCAAATGCGGGGGCATTTTACGATCGTGGCGCGGATACGTATTTTTG
>DAIRUD010000302.1:0-3147 GCA_036803565.1 Synergistaceae bacterium
CGGCGCGGCGAACGCCGCCGGGGGGAGCGTCGGCTACCTCAGCGGAGCCCGCATGGCCATCCCCATCGTGCTCGGCTACTTCCCCGCCGGTTTCGCCTTCGGCGTCCTGGCGCGCGAGGCGGGCCTCTCGACCGTCGAGGTCTTCCTGATGTCCCTCGTCGTCTACACCGGCTCGTCGCAGTTCATCACCGTGGCCCAGATGGCCGCCGGCGCGCCCTACCCCGCCATCGTCGCCACCTGCGCCATCGTCAACCTGCGCTATCTGCTGATGAGCGCGTCGATCGCGCCGAAGTGCGCTCGCCTGCCCTTTTTCCACAAGCTCCTCTTCGGCGTCGAACTCACCGACGAGAGCTACTTCGTCAACAGCGCGCGCAGCGAACCGCGCACGGCGGAGGAACTCGCCGTCCCCCCGCTGCTCTACGAGACGCTCGGCGTCAACACCGCGTCACACGCCGCCTGGATCGGCGCGACCACGCTGGGCTGCTTCCTCGGCGGCATGCTCGGCGACGTGGAGCGCTTCGGCATCGACTTCGGCCTGGTGGCCATCTTCATCGCCCTGCTGGCCCCGCGCATGAAGGACCGCCGCCAGCTCCAAGTCATCCTCTTCGCCGGCGCGGCGGCGCTCTGCTTCTTCCTGCTCGGGTTCGGCACCTGGAGCGTCATCCTCGCCACCGTGGCGGGCGCGACGCTGGGGGCGTTCCTGCCGTGAAGCTGCACGCCTACACCCTGCTGATCATCCTCGGCACCTGCCTGGTGACGCAGTTCGAGAAGGGCGGCCCGCTCTGGATCCTCGGCGGGCGCAAGCTGCCGCCCTTCGTCGAGCGCTGGCTGGGCTTCGTACCGGCCGCCGTCCTGACCGCGCTGCTCGTCCCGGAGGTGCTGCTGCGCAAGACCCCGGACGAAACCTACGCACTCTTTCTCTCGCCCGACAACGTCTACCTGCTCGCGGCGATCCCGGCCCTCGCCGTCGCCTACTGGAAGGACAGCTTCCTCGGCTCCGCCCTCACCGGCATGGCCGCCGTCGCCCTGCTGCGCTTCCTGTTTTAAGCCCTAGCCCCGCCCTCCGGCCCCGCATCCCGATCGCTTCGCCCCGCCGCCGGCGGCGCGCGCAACCCGCACTTGACAAAGACGCGGATCGGCGTTAAATTAGTTAATTAGATATAATTAAATATGGTTAATCGTTTTGGGGAGGGAGGGTGCGTCATGCGCCTGCACGATGCGCTGAACAGGTTCTATTACGACCAGACGTTGAACGAGCTGCGGCTGATGAACGAGAACACGCTCTACCCCAACATCACCTACAACAGCCTGCTCTACCTCGACCTGATCGCCTACCGCGAGGATTGCACGGCGAGTTACCTGGCGAAGGCGCTGAACATCTCCAAATCCGCCGTCACCATCAAGGTCAACGAGCTCATCCGCCAGGGGCTGGTGGTAAAGACGCGGAGCGAGGCGGACCGCCGGGTCTATTACCTGCACGTCAGCCCCGAGGTGGAGGAGGACTATCGGCGCTACGACCGGCGCCTGGACAACGCGGTGCGCGCCGTCACGCAGCGTTACGGCGACGACGAGGTCGAACAGCTCTGCGACATGCTCGACCTCATCCGCAAGCGGTACGCCGAGGACCCCGGGTAGACCGCGCCCCGGCAGAGCACAAGCGCACGGCGCAGCACGGATACGTTCCGTCGGCGGTCCTTCGCTCGCAAGAGCGGGGACCTTCTCTTTTCGAGGTGAATGATGATGAGCAACAGGCTCGCAAGGCAGTATCGGTTCGGCTCCCTATTGAAATTCTCGCTTCCCACCATCGTCATGATGGTGTTCATGTCGCTGTACACCATGGCGGACGGCGTCTTCGTCTCGCGGTTGATCGGCACGGACGCGCTCTCCGCCGTCAACATCGTCTTCCCCATGGTCAGCGTGATCATCGCCGTCGCCATCATGCTCTCGACCGGCGCCAGCGCCATCGTGGCGCGCAAGATGGGCGAGGGCGGGGACGCCGAGGCGCGGCAGGACTTCACCCTCGTCGTGGTCGTCGGCGTCGCGCTGGGCCTGGCCATCACCCTGCTCGGGCTGGCGTTTCTGGAGCCGCTGCTGCGCTTCCTCGGCGCCACCCCGGCAACCCGGGGCTACTGCGAACCCTACGCCCGCGCGCTGCTCTGGTTCACCGTACCGGCCATCCTGCAGATGCTCTTCCAGACCTTCTTCGTCACCGCCGGGCGGCCGGGCGTCGGCCTGGCCGTGACGGTGCTGGGCGGCCTGGCGAACATCGTGCTGGACTACGCCTTCATCGCGCTCCTCGACTGGGGCATCCTCGGCGCGGGGCTGGCCACCGGGATCGGCTATTCCATCCCGGCGCTCTCCGGCCTCGCCTGGTTCGCCGCGGGAAAGAGCGGCACGCTCCGCTTCGCCAGGCCGGTGTGGCGCGGCGACGTGCTGCTGAAGACGTTCACCAACGGCGCGTCGGAGATGGTCATCAACTGCTCGTCGGCGATCGTCACCTACCTGTTCAACATCTCGATGCTGCGCTACCTCGGCGAGGACGGCGTCGCGGCCGTCACCATCGTGTTGTACGCGGAGTATCTGCTGGTCGCCGTCTACCTCGGCTATGCCGGCGGCGTGGCCCCCATCCTCAGCTTCAACCACGGCGTCGGGGACGGCGTGCAGCTGCGCCGCCTCTTCCGCATCAGCCTGGCCTTCCTCGCCGGGTGCTCGGCGGTCACCTTCGCCGGGGCGCTGTTCTTCTCGCGGGCGATCGTCGGCATCTTCACGTCGCCGGACGCGGCAGTGTTCGCGCTCGCCGTCCACGGCTTCGCCCTCTACGCGGCGGGCTTCCTGTTCAAGGGCGCGAACATCTTCGCCTCCTCCATGTTCACGGCGCTCTCCGACGGGCGGACGTCGGCGCTGCTGTCCTTCCTGCGGTCGCTGGTGTTCATCGTGCTGGGGATGGCACTCCTCCCCCGCCTGATCGGCGTGGAGGGCGTCTGGCTGGCCGTGCCGCTGGCGGAATTGCTGAGCGTGCTCGTCTCTGCGTATTACTTCCGCAAACAATATCGGGTATGGAAGAACCAACGGAGCGACGCGCCGGCCTCCGCCGACGCGCGCCGAACGGAAGAAACGTCGCGGCAGAACCCGCTGCCCGCCGCGCCC
>DAIRUD010000303.1:0-3130 GCA_036803565.1 Synergistaceae bacterium
GTTGGTGACGTTTCACCTCCCGCACGGCCTCGTCTCCTACGATGTCTTTCAGGAACAGGCGATGCCGGAGCTGGAGGCGATCGCGCGGGATGTGTTGAAGAACGCCTGCGGGGGGAAAGCCGAGTTGGTGGAGCTGTATCCGTATCTTTCCTTCAAGGGGGATTACGGTTTTGCGCACATACGCTCCTCGGCGCTCTGTACGGACGATTTGATCGCCCATCTGGACGGCGACGAGAGAGTCCATGCCGCTTGCCCCAACTGGGAGATCAGCCTGGCCTCGACCCCGAACGACCCGGACCTGAAAAAACAATGGGCCCTGCGGCGCATCGAGGCGGTCTCCTCCGAGCGGGACCAGCCCGACGCTTGGTCCATCGCCACGGGCTCCGGCGCCGTTCTCGTCGGCGTGATGGACACCGGGATCGATTTCCTGCACGCCGATCTGGCGGCGAATTACCGCGACGAGGGCGGTATCTTCCTCTCCCGCGGGCGCCAGTCGCTGGACCACGACGGGCATGGGACGCACGTGGCGGGCATCATCGGCGGCGTGGGCAACAACGGCATCGGCATCTCCGGACTGAACTGGCGCGTCGCCATGAAGTCCCTCAAGATTATCGAACACGAGGGCGTCGGCGAGGTGAAGAATATCGTCGCCGCCCTCGAACATCTCATCTCCTATAACGAGACCGTGGGGCGGGTGCACGCGGTCAACATGTCCTTCAGCTTCGCCAGCAACATCGCGCCGGGCGGGATGCGCGACTCGCCCGTCTACCAGGCGTTCAAGCACCTCGACGACCAAAACAAGACGGTCATGGTGGCCGCCTCCGGCAACGGCGGGTACGAGCTGGGCGATCTCGCGGTGGACCTGCCCTACGAGTACCCCGCCTGTTTCACGCTGCGGAATCTGGTCGTCGTCGGCGCGACCGACCGCCACGACCGTCTCCTGGGTTCCGCCCGGCACAGCGAGGGGATGAGCAACTGGAGCCCGTCCATGGTGCATCTGCTGGCGCCGGGGGAGGACATCTGGAGCACGGAGCCGTCGAACCGCTACGCCAACCGCACGGGGACGTCGATGGCCGCCCCCTTCGTGACGGGTACGATCGCGCTGATGGCGTCGGTCAACCCCGATCTGAGCGCGGCGACGCTGAAGGACCTGCTCCTCCACGCCGCCGACTCCTCGATCAATCCCCCCGGCATCGGGGCGGACGGGGGCGAGGTGCCGGGGACGCGTGCGTCGGTGTACGGCATGCTGGACGTTCGCCGCGCGGTCGAATTGGCGGCGGAGAAGTGACGGGCGGCGAGATTTCCGAAACGGACCGGCGAAAACGGCCGATGCGCGCTTGCGGTCCGTAAGTTGATTGCCCGGCAGGCGTTTTTGCCGGAAATGGAAAGGCCTTCGCGGAATGTGGAGGTCTTTTTATGTTTCGCCTCGCTTCGGAGGTTTTGTCCCGCCGCGCGTATTGCCGATTGCGGCCGCAGCGGCTAAAATGATCCAATCCGCAAATCATTGAAGGGGGCGTCTCGATGCGTATGCCGCGTAAGTTTCTCGTTTTTTCCTTCCTGGTGTTTTCGCTCGTTTTCGTGCTTCTGTCGTTCGGTGCCGAAGCGGCGGACGGCGAAAAAATCCTCAAACTGGTCTATCCCAATGAACCGCCGACGATGGACACGCAGTTGAACCACAGCGATTACATGGTGCCGTACAACATCTACGACCGCCTGGTGGAGAAGATCTCCGACCCCGCCACGCGCGAGCCGAAGGTCGTGCCCGGTCTCGCCGAAAGCTGGGATATCTCCGAGGACGGCAGGGTATACACGTTCAAACTGCGCAAGGACGCCAAATTCTCGGACGGCACGCCGGTGTTGGCGAGCGACGTCGTCTACACCTTCGACCGCAATCTCAACCCGGCCACGAAGTCCATCCAGACGGACGGCTTCGATATGATCGTCGGCGCGAAAGACCGCCTGAGCGGCAAGGCCGATCGCGTTTCCGGATTGAAGGCGCTGGACGATCACACCGTCGAGATTACCCTGACGCAGTTCTACGCGCCCTTCATCGAGGACGTCATCGCGGCGCCGCAAGCGGGGATCTACAGCGAGAAGTTCACCAAGGCCAAGGGCGAGAAATTCGGGCTCTCCCCCGAGGACACAATGGGTTCCGGCCCCTTCGTCCTCAAGGAGTGGGTTATCGACAGTCACCACGTGCTGGAGGCCAACCCCGGTCACTGGCGCGGGAAGCCGGGCATCGACAAGGTCCGTATCAACGTCGTGGGCGATGCCGAGACGGCGCGCATGATGTTCGAGACCGGCGACATCGACATCTTCGATTGCGACGTCGCCCGCTCGCAAATTCCCTATTTCGAGAAATCGGAGAAGTGGAAGGACCGGATCGTCAAGTCGCAGCGCATCGGTATCTTCTACTACGCGCTGAACACCGAGATGAAACCCTTCGACGACGTGCGCGTGCGCAAGGCCTTTATGCACGCGATCCCGCGCAAGGAGCTGCTGGACAGCGTATTCTTCGGCAAGGGCGTCCTGCCGGACAACATCCTGCCGAAGGGGACCGAGCCCTATAACCCCAACCCGAAGCACAAGATCACCTACGATCCGGCGCTTTCGAAGAAGCTGCTGGCGGAGGCGGGTTACAAGGACGGCGTGGAGATCGAGATATCCTATTCCAACCAGGGCGCTTCGGGGAAGAACTGGGGCAAGATGGCGGAGATCATGCAGGCCATGCTGACCCCCGCCGGTTTCAAGGTGAAGATCAACCAGATGGACGAGGCCGTCTTCACCCAGACGCGCAACGGCGGCAACATGATGTGCTACGCGCAGTCCTGGTCGACGTCCGATCCCGACGGCTACTTTTTCAAGTTTTTCTACTCCGACAAGTGGAGCACGTATCGTTCGATCAACACCAAGGACTCCAAGATCGACAAGATGATCGAGGACGCGCGCGCGGAGGTCGACCCGCAAAAGCGCACCCAGCTCTACCGCGACCTCGACGACTACATCACGCATGAGGTGGTGGCGATGGTGCCGCTCTTCAACATGGAGCACCTGTTCGTCGTCTCGCCCAAGGTGAAGGACTTCGTCCCCAACTGGAAGGGCTGGGGCGACTGCATGCTCTACTGGACGA
>DAIRUD010000304.1:0-3127 GCA_036803565.1 Synergistaceae bacterium
ATGGCCGCGTTCAGGGCCAGCAGGTTGGTCTGCGCGGCGATCTTGGCGATGGCGTCGACGAACTCCCCGATCGCCTCGACGGACGAGCCGACCGCCTCCATCCCCTGGCTGTTCTCCAGCGACGCCCGGCCGACCGACTGGAGCTCCTCGACGAAGCCGCTCACCATCTCCGCCACGCCCCGGCTGAGCTGCGACGTCGCGCCGGAGGCCTCGGCCCCCTCGGTAGCGGAGGCGGCGGTCATCGTCGCGGCGTGCGTAACCTCCTCGATCGAGGCCGCGGCGGAGGCCACGCCGCGCAACGCCTCGTCCGCGAGGCGCTCGACGTTGCCCGTCGCCTCCCGGCTGCGGTCGACCTCGACGGTGGCCTGGTCGGTCAAGTCATCCAGGTTGCGCGCGGCCGACGCCGTGTTGCGAACGCCCCGGTGGACGGCGGCGACGACCTCGTTGAAGACCCCCCGAAGGCGCACGAGCGAGGCCACCATCGCGCCGATCTCCGTCCCCGACGGCACGCCCGCCTCCGCCTGCAACGTCTCGCGATCCGCGGTCAGGTCGAGGTCGGCGAGGCGCGCCAACGAGGACTCCACCATGCGCAGCGGTTTGACGATGCCCGGAATCATATAGAGCATGAAGGCGATCATCAGCAGCAGTACGATCGCCCCGGCGACGATGACCAGCGTCGTCACCCTGCCGACGATCTCGTCGATCTGCTTATGGGGGAACACGATCCCGGCGAGATAGCCGCTCTCGCTCGGAGCGTAGAAAATCCGCCGTTTGTCGCCCTGCATGGCGTAATCGCCGTGCCCCCTGCCGCGCGCGACCATCTTCGCGCCGATCGCCGCCAGGTCGGGGCCGACGTTGCCGCTCGCCTTCGCGAAGTTCTCCCGCATCACGAAGTCGGCGTTGGGGTGCTGGACGACCGTGCCGTCGGGCATCATGAGGATGCCGAAGCCCGCGCCCATGACGTTGGCCTCGGCGATGAGCGACGAAAGGGCCTTCATCGAGATATCGGTGGCGACGACCCCGAGCAGCCTGCCCCCCTCGCCGTAGATCGGCGTTCCCGTCGATATGACGAGCGTCTTCGTCTCGTCGTCGACGTAAGGCTCGGTAATGATCGTGCGCCCGGCCGCCGTCGCGTCCTTGTACCAGGGGCGGCCCCGCGCGTCGAAGCCCTCCTCCGGGACGTAGCCGTTGCCGCAGATCATCCGGCCGTCGGCCTCGACGCCGATGTAGATATCCATCATATTGTTGCCGTCGTTGGCCTCCAAGAGCTGCGTCATCAGCGCCTGTAGGGGAGGCGTCTCCGCCCCGCCGTCGGCGTCGAAGAGGCTGATCACCCCGGGGCTGGCGTTCTGTCCGATGTTGACGAGGCCGCGGAAGTACATGTCGATCATCAGCGCCTCGTCCTGCACCTTGGCCATGCCCTCCTCGTCGGCGATGCCCATCATCACGGACGACGCGCGCACATACACCGTCGCCACGAGCGCGACGAGCAGGAAGGCGGTCACCGATGCCAGAAGCAGCAGTTTCGTTCTTATCTTCACACGAATCTCCCCCACGAAGCGAAATGATGGTACGGCCCCAAGCCGCGGCGCGCTTGCCCGTGCGTCGCGCCTCCTCCGCCTTACATACTTTAGGTCAGACACCGCGATTTTACAAGCGCCGCAGAGGTTATTTTAAAATGAAAAAGGTTTTCGCAAACCATACCCTGGAAAATGAATGCTCCAAAATGGGATCTTTTTACAAAACAGAGGGACGACGAAGCGAGCCGACCGATCAAACAAGCCCCGGCACGGGATCGCGCCGGGGCTTGTTTGATCTTCCGCACTTCATTCGCTCAATAGCGACAGTGCGAGCCGTGTCCGTAGCCGCCGTCGCAATAGTACCCGCCGTTGCCGTCCTGCCTCCAGTTATGCCCGCGCCCGCCGCCGTTGTGGCATCCGTGCGCGAACGCCGCGGACGTGAAGACGACGAGCGCCAGCGTCGCCGCCGCGAGTGTCAGAACCTTTTTCATCACCATCACCCTCCGGCGCATACCCTACCAGAACCGGGGCGGGATTGCCATTGTGGGAAGTACCAATCGCGGCGGCGCGCTGGTCGCCGCCCGTAAAACACGCGATCATCGCGCTGACGGTCGCGAGCGATGATAACGGCAGCAAAATGAAAGCACGGGGTTTCAATCACAACCTTATTCTTTTTTTAATTCACAACACCCATAATAATTTTTATAATACATCTAACAACAGCATACTTCACTATTTATTACGAACTATTTGAATTATAAATAGAATTATTCCATTTAGATCAAATCAATTGTTTTAGAACGCGGTGAACCTCTCTCCGCCGCGCTTGGCGGTGCTCCCTCCAGAGGGAAGCGAGGCATTCCGTTGTGCCAAGCCCCGGCCCCTTCGAGAGGGGGCTGTCGGCATAGCCGACTGAGGGAGTGCTACCACGTGACCAATCATCATGAGCGACGACGCGGCCGGGCCAGCAAAAACAAACGCAAGAGGAAGACCCGCCACGAAAGCCGACGATGATATCCGCTGCGATGTGGAAAGAAAATAACTCCGCTACGGGACAGTGGGTTTCCGGTCCCATTTTTCGAAAAAACGGCGTGTCTTCGAGGTTTTTGCGTTTTTTACGCCGCAAAGCGCGGGTAGAATGAAGCGCGTAGAGAGAACGCAGGCGGTCCGACCGCGTCTCCACGCCCAGCCGCCGCAAAGGAGGGAGTCGCATGATCCGAGATTTCGCGCACGCCGACGAGGAGGATTTCATCCGCCTCTGCAAGCTTTTCTACAGCAGCGATGCGGTGCTGCACGACGTTCCCGAGGAGAATTTCCGCCGCACCTTCGCCGAGGTCATGGCGGGTTCGCCGCTGGTGCGCGGCCTCATCATCGAGCACGAGGGGAAGCGGGCGGGCTACGCGCTCCTTGGCTTCACCCACTCCAACGAAGTCGGCGGCCTGGTTGTGCTGATCGAGGAGGCCTATATCCTGCCGGAGTTCCAAGGCCTCGGCCTGGGCGGCGGGCTGCTCGACGCCGTGGAGGAGGAGTACGCGGACAGCGCCGAACGCCTGCGCCTGGAGATCACGAAGACCAACGCCCGCGCCCGCAGCCTCTACGAGCGCAAG
>DAIRUD010000305.1:0-3116 GCA_036803565.1 Synergistaceae bacterium
ACACGGGGTCAAGGGGATGGAATCCCCTTGCGGGGGCGCGGGGGCGGAGCTCCCGCGGTCTGCGCTCCTCGCTTGACGGGGGCGGTTCGAGATTCTAAAGTATATTGGTTGAATCAATATGGCCGGAGGGGACGCCGGAATGTTCATTGTTCTGGAGGGCATAGACGGTTGCGGAAAGACGACGCAGGCGGACGCGATCGAACGATGGATCGCGGCGCGGTGCGGCGCGGGCGTGGTCGTGCGGACGCACGAGCCGGGCGGCTGGCCCGGCGGCGAGGCTTTGCGCGCGTTTCTCCTGGCCGACGGCTTTCGCAGTCGTTGGACGGAGTTCCTGCTGTTCATGGCGGACCGCTGCGAACATGCGGCGCGCGTGATCTCGCCGGCGCTCGCCGACGGGCGGATCGTCCTCTGCGATCGTTATACTCCCTCCACGCTTGCCTACCAGATTTTGAGCGATCTTGACATCCCCAAGGAGACGACGGCCTATCTGCTGGACATGGCGCAGGTGCTCGGATTGCCGGAGCCCGACCTCGTCCTGTGGCTCGACGCTCCCTGGGAGACCGCGGCGGCGCGGCTGGTGTCGCGGGGAAAGCGCGACGCCTTCGACGCGCGCGGGAGGGAATATTTCGAGCGCGTCCGGGCGGCCTACGGGCGCCTTGCCGCGGAAGCGGGCGGGCGCACGCTGTGGGTGCCGATAGACGCCTCGCACGCGCAGGATGACGTTTTTCGGGAGATTACCGGGAAACTCGCGGCGTTTCTGGAGGGAGCGGCATGAAGGTCTCCGGACCGTCGAAGACGAAACCGGGGGGTGCCGCGCAGATCGCCTCCGGAGGGGGACGAAACGCCTCCGGGAGCGCGGTGTCCGGCGCGGCGGGCGCACCGGGGGCGACGTTCGCCGAAGTCGAACAGGAGATGGAGGTGCGCGCGCTGCTGGCCGAACTCGACGACATCGGCGGGCAGCTTTCGCGCCATCCAAGTACGGCGCTGGTCGGCCGCTACAAGGAACTGGTGCGCATAGTGCTGGAGAAGGCGCGCAACGGCATGAAGATCCGCCGCGAGTTCAAGTGGCGGCGCACGGAGCGCTCGATGTTCGTGACCATCGAGCGGACGGAGGACGCCCTCGTCGAGCTGGACGAGGCGTTGTCGCGCGAGGGGGACAGGACGCGACTGCTCTCCCTTGTGGACGAGATCAAGGGGTGTCTGATATCGCTGTTCTTCTGAACGGGGCGGACGATCCGCCGGATGTGACCGCGACCGAGGAGTGGGCGGCGTTTGCCACGGCGATGGCGGACCGGGGCGCGCCGCAGGCGGTTGAGGCGATCCTGCCGACGGAGCTGGCCGGATCCTTTCGGGACGCGTACGCGCGGTTGGCGCTCTGCGAGGCCGGGACGGGAACGGACGGTTGCGCGGGGTGCCGGGCCTGGACGGCGGAGGGGCACCCGGATCTGTTGATCGCGGGAAAGTGGGGGCATACGCCCGGAATCGCGGAATGCCTTGCGCTGCAGGCGGAGATGCACCTGCGGCCGGTCGCCGCGAAGGGGCGGGTCGGCGTCGTCCCCGAGGCGCAAAACCTCCAACTCCCGGCGGCCAACGCGCTTCTGAAGATCGCGGAGGAGCCGCCGGGCGGCGGCGGTCTGCTGTTTTTGACGGATCGGGACAACCTGATCCCGACGATCCGCAGCCGGGTATGGGTCGTCCGTTTTCGCGAGCGGATGCCGGAGGTCGCGCCCCGCCCCCTGCCGCGCGACGGCAGGGAGTGGGCGGCTTGGCTGGAGACCACGAAGAAGGCCTCGCCGGAGGAGATGGCGCGGGAAATCGCAGCCTGGACGGCGTGGCTCGGCGCGCGGGGGGAGTGGCGCCGCGCGGCCGCGTTGGATACGCTCGTCCTGCTGGCGGGGCGCAAGCATATGCCGGTTTCGATGGTTCAGGACGCGGCTTACGCGATCCTGGGGGAAGGAGTTCGGATTGAGCAGATATTTGACGACTTACGGGAAACCTAGGTTTCTGGGGATCGTTTCCCTGAGCGATGACGAATACAACGAGGCCAAGCGGGAGCGGCTGATCGTGGTCGCGTCGCATCGCGGCGAGGAGCTGGCCGAGGTCGTCGGTCCTCTCGACGAGGAACAGGAGCGCACGTACCGCAATATGAAGACCCTGGTCGAGCACGGCGAGGGGCCCGTGCGCGGGGGCGAACCGGTGGTGACGGACCTGGAGTTTCTGCGGCTCCCCAGCGATCGCGATTTGGCCGTGCACATGGAGCATATCGAGACGGAGGGCGAAATCCTGCGGGACGCGCAGGCGCTGGCCGCGGAGCACGGCCTGCAGATCAAGCTCGTGGATACGGAGACGCTGCTCGACGAGAAGAAGCTCTTCTTCTACTTCACGGCGGAGCAGCGGGTGGACTTCCGCACGCTGGTCAAGGACCTCGCGCGCCGGTTCCGGACCCGTATCGAACTGCGGCAGATGGGCGTGCGCGACGAGGCCCGCATCATCAAAGGGCTTTCGTCGTGCGGGTTGCCCTGTTGTTGCAGCTATTGGCTGAACCAGTTCTCGCCGATCGGCATCAAGATGGTCAAGGAGCAGAACATCGCGCTGAACCCGGCGAAGATCTCCGGCATCTGCGGCAGGCTCATGTGCTGCATGGCGTTCGAGCACAAGGTGTACCGGGAGCTGTGGACCGGCATGCCGGGGCCGGGGAACAAGATCAAGACGCCCAACGGCAACTACGTCGTCCTCTCCATGGATATCGCGCGCAAGGCGGTGCGTTGCCACAAGCCGCGGGGCGGCGACATTCTCGTGCCGCTCGGCCTCTTCCCCGAGTTCAAGGAAACGGTCATGCGCGGCGAGGAGTGGGAGCTGCCCGAGGAGGCGCGCGAAGCGCTCGAAGCGGGCAGGAAGCCGAAGTGCGGGGAGTGCGCCCGCCGCTTCACGCTCGGGGACGCGAAGCAGGGCCTGGGGGAGACCATGCCGGGGTCGCCGGAACCCGAGCGGAGGCCGCGCGTTGCCCGGGTGGTCCGCCCGCTTCCGGAGAAGGTCGAGGGCGGAGAGGACGAGGAGAAGCAGGCCAGAAAGCGTCCCCCGCGGAGAAGGGGCCGCAGGGGCGGAAAACGCCCGGA
>DAIRUD010000306.1:0-3050 GCA_036803565.1 Synergistaceae bacterium
GGCTGTGGGGCGGGGGGAGCCGGTCTCCGTGTTCGACCCCTGTTCGATCCGCCGCGAGAGCGGCACGCAGGCCAGCGTGCGCGCGCTGACGGCCGCGGCGGGCTACGCGCTGGAACCGCTGCCCTACGAGGGCGAGCGGGCGCAGTGCTGCTCATGGGGCGGGCAGATCGCCATCGCCGCGCCCAACTACACGCGGTGGCTGGTGCAGGAGCGGGTGCGGGAGGGCGACCGGTCCTACGTGGTCTATTGCGCGAATTGCCGCGACGTCTTCGGCGACGCGGGCAAGCCCGTCCGGCACGTTCTCGACCTCGTCTTCGGGCTGGAGGACGGGTGGGAGCGGAAATCCCCGACCGCGTCGGAGCGGTGGCGGAACCGCGAGGCGCTGCGGCGCGACCTGATATCGGAGTTCTGGCCCGAATCCGCAAAACCGGAGGATGATATGGAGGAAAAACCACGGCTCGTCGTGTCCGACGAGCTCAGGGAGAAGATCGCCCGTGCGCGCCTGATCGAAGAGGATCTCCTCTCCGTGATCGAGGCCTGCGAGCGAAGCGGACGGGTCGTCCGGAACGAGAAGAACGGCCGCCGCATCGGTTACGGAGAGGTCGGCCACCTGACGCACTGGGTGGAGTACCTGCCGCATGCGGACGGGTACGAGCTGTGCAACGCCTACGCGCACCGCATGAAGATCGAACTGGAGGACGTTTGGCATGGACGAAAACAAGCCTGAAGCGCGGGAGGGCCTCGTCTGCGTCCGCTGCGGCATCCCTCTGGAGCCGGTCCGGACCCAGTTCAGCTACCTCGGGCACGCCTTTCACACCGAGGTGCCCCGCTGCCCGGCGTGCGGCCAGGTCTATATTTCCGAGGAGTTGGCCGCCGGACGCATGTCCGAGGTCGAGACGTCGCTGGAGGACAAATGACGTGCGCACCGTGCGGCCCGCTCTGATCGGGCGCACGCACGCCGTCTGCCCCGTCTGTTTGCGGCGGCTGCGCGCCGACCGGGTGCGGCGGGAGGACGGCGTGCGCCTGGAGCGGCGCTGCCCGGAGCACGGCCCTTTCTCGACGCTCGTCTGGCGGGACCGCGTGGACTTCCGCGAATGGACGAGGGGAGCGGTGCGCGACGGCCGGACCGGGGAGGGGGACTGCCCGCACGGCTGCGGCCTCTGCGAATATCACCTGCGCGGGACGTGCTGCGTGCTGCTGGAGGTCACGTCCCGTTGCGATCTGGGAAGCTGCCGCTTCTGCTTCGCGGACCGGGAGGACGCGCCCCGGGATCCGGATTTCGCGGAAATCGAGCGCAGCCTCCGCGCGCTCGTCCGCCCGGGCGGGACGCTGCTGCAACTGAGCGGCGGGGAGCCCGCCGTGCGCGACGACCTGCCGCGCATCGTGCGCGCCGCCAGGAAGGCCGGATGCGAATACGTCCAGCTCAACACGAACGGCCTGCGGCTGGCCGAGGAACCCTCCTTCGCCGCCGCGTTGGCGGATGCCGGGCTCTCCTTCGTTTTTCTGCAGTTCGACGGAACGGACGACGCGGTGTACCGGCGCCTGCGCGGAAGGCCGCTGCTGGATGTGAAGGAGCGGGCGATCGCCCGCTGCGCCGCGCAGGGGCTCGGCGTGACCCTCGTCCCCACGCTGGTGCGGGGCGTCAACACGGACGGCCTGGGGGAGATCCTGCGCTTCGCCGTATCCCGCGCGCCCGGCGTGCGCGGCGTCCACTTCCAGCCCGCCTGCTACCTCGGCAGGATTCCCGGCCTGCCCGCGAACGCCGACCGCTACACCCTCGACGAGCTGATCGCGGATCTCGGCGACCAGGCGGCCGATCCGCTCGCCGACGCGCCGCTGCTGCCCTCCTGCTGCGACCATCCCCTCTGCGGTTTTCACGCCGATTTCATCGTCCTGGAAAACGGGCGACTGTATCCTCTGCGCCGGGAGGGCGGCGGCGCTTCCTGCTGCGGCGACGACCCGGCGAAGCGCAACCGGGAGTTCGTCGGCCGCCGCTGGCAAAGGCCCGTCGCCGCGCCGGAGAAAACTTGCGGCGGCGGCGACATCGGCGACATGGCCTATTTCGCTGCCCGCGCCCGTTCGCACGCCTTCACCGTGACGGCGATGGCCTTTCAGGACGCGGGCAGCCTGGATCTGGAGCGGCTTCGCTCGTGCAGCCTCCACGTCTATCGCGACGGGGCGTTCGTGCCCTTCTGTGCCCACTACCTGACGTCGCAGGATCTGTAGGAGCAGCGAAGAACGATGTGTGCGTCCGATCCGATTCGCTTCGCGCGCCCCGGCGGGCTGGCCTTGACCGAACGGGCCTTGAGTCTGTGCGCCTTCGCGGCGGGGGCGCGGGTTGTCGACGTCGGCTGCGGCTCCGGGGAGAGCGTGCGGCACATGCGTTGCGAACACGGGCTGGAGGCGGTCGGCGTGGACGCCGACGCGACGCGGGTCGCGGCGGCCGCGTCGGGCGGAGCGGACGAATCGTTCCTTCTCGCGGACGCCCGCCGCTTGCCGTTTTCGGACGGATCGCGCGACGGCATATTCTTCGAGTGCAGCCTCTCCAAGATGGACGCCCCGCAAGCCGTGTTGGCGGAGGCCTTCCGCGTCCTGCGTCCCGGCGGGGCGCTGGTGGTGAACGACTTCTGCCGAGCGGGGGAGGCGCTGCGCCTCTCCGGCGTGCTGGGCTGGATGGAGGCTCGCGATGCCTGGATCGACCGCATACGCCGCGCGGGGTTCGCGATCCGCGTCGTGGAGGACTGGAGCGACGCCCTGCGCGCGCTCTGGGGGCAGATGATCCTCGACCACGGGCTGGAGGGCATCCGTTCGCATCCGGACTTCGACGCGCGCGCGCTTTGTGGCGGAGGCTGCGGGTATTTTCTGGCGATCGCCGGGAAGCCGGAAGGCGTTCCGCCCCGATGATCTCGCCGGTCGACCTGTGGACCTTGGCGGAGGCAGGGTTGGGGCGCGCTTCCGGCGACGCCGCGGAGGACGCGGCGCGTCTGCTGCGCTGGCAGCTCGCGCGGGTGCGCTCGCTGATCCCCCGCCTGCGGCGCGACAGCCGCTTC
>DAIRUD010000307.1:0-3048 GCA_036803565.1 Synergistaceae bacterium
TGCTCCGCCCCACACCCCGCCAAGGGAGCCGGCTCCCTTGGATCCCTATTTTTTTGCGATATTATTGTGTGGGTCCGCTTTAGCGCCAGCCCGCTTTTTTCGGCTTGCCGGCGCCCTTGAGGCGGTAGACGAAGGCCAGCACCTCGGCCACGGCGCGGTAGAGGTCCTGCGGGATCTCCTCGCCGATCTCGGCGGCGGCCAGCAGGGAACGTGCCAGGGGCTTGTTCTCGACGATGGGGATCTTGTGCTCCGCGGCGATCTCGCGAATCTTCTCGGCGATGAAGCCCTCGCCCTTGGCCACGACGATGGGGGCGGGCATCGTCTCGGAGTCGTACTGGATGGCGATGGCGATGTGCGTCGGGTTGGTGACGACGACGTCGGCCTTGGGCACGTCGGACATCATCCGCCCCATGGCCAGTTCCCGCTGTTTTTGGCGGATCTTGCGCTTGATCAGGGGGTCGCCCTCCATCTGCTTGTACTCTTCCTTGATCTCCTGCTTGCTCATCTTGATCGATTTCTCGAACTCCCATTTCTGGTAGCCGTAGTCGACGATGGCGATGATGAAGAGCACGACGGCCATGCGCAGGGCCAGCCCCCAGATGCGGCCCAGGATCAGCTCGACGCCCTGCTCCGCCGGGTAGAGCATGACCGACACGAGCAGGTCGCGTTCGTTGCGCAGCATGAAGAAGAGCATGCCCAGCAGGATCAGGGCCTTGAGAATGCCCTTGAGCAGCTCGACGAGCGTGCGCATGGAGGCGATCTTCTTCAACCCGGAGACGGGGTTGAAGCGGTCCGGCTTGGGGATCAGGGGCTTCGTGGCGACCTTGAAGCCCACCTGATAGACCATGATCGCCGCAGCCGCCACGGCGGTCAGGAGGCCCAGCGGCAGCCAGCAGGAAAAGAAGGTGTGCAAGGCCGTCTCCGTCGGCAGGATCCACCACCCGGCTTCCCGCAGCATGTCGCTGGAGAGGTGCCGCATGATGGTTTGCAGCATATTGGTCATGCGCGTCCACATGAAGACGGCGAGGGAATAGAGCGCGAGCAGGCCGGAGATGAGCACGACCGACGCGGAGAGGTCCTGGCTCTTCGCCACCTGCCCCTCCTCGCGCGTCTTCTGCCGCTTGCGCGGCGTCGCCGCCTCCGTCTTCTCCTCCGCGAAAAATTGCAGGTAAAAAACGCGCGGCGTCATCGCAGGAAGTGGATCCCCTCGAGCGCCGTGCGCACGGCGCGCTCGATCTCCCCGTGGAAGATGTCCACGCTCGAGGGGAGTATGGTCAGCAGGACGACGAAGCCGACGCCGATCTTGATGGGGATGCCCAGAATGAAGACGTTCATCTGCGGCACCGTGCGGGCGACGAAACCGAGCCCGACCTCGGCCAGCAGGATCGAGCCGAGGATGGGCAGGCTGATGCGCAGCGCGATCATGAAGGCGCGCTGCAACCAGTCGATCCAGGGGATGAAGTGGGCGCTGTCCCACATGCTCACGCCCGGGGGGACGAGGCGCACGCTCTCCGCCAGCGCCTGCACGAGGAGGATGTGGCCGTCCCAGCGGAGGTAGAACCAGATCGCCAGCAGGTATTTCATCTGTGCCAGGACGGAGACCTGCGCCGAGGAGAGGGGGTCGAACACGTTCATCATGTTGAATCCCATAAACGTGCTGTCCAGAAAGCCGGAGATCTGCAACGCGTACAGCGGCAGGCTGGATACGAAGCCGATGGCCGCCCCGATCAGGAACTCGCGCACACCGAGGACGAAGACGAACGTCCAGCTGTCCAGCAGCAGCGTCGGGGCCTGGAGGTCCAGCGCGGGCGTCACGGAGAGCGCCAGCGCGGCGGCCAGCCAAAACTTGGCCGCCTGCGGCATGCTCGGCAGCATGAAGGCGGAGGCCGTCGTGAACATCGCCAAAAAGCGGATGCTGACCAGCAGGTGGAAGAAGATCAGCTGGACCGCCGCCTCGTTTGCCGAATAGGGGAACATCCCGCGCCGCTCCGCGTATGTCCGCCGGCGTCAGCCGACGTACCTGTACATGTCCGTGAAGAGGCGGACTGCGAGGTCGCCGACGAGTCGGAAGATCCAGGGACCGAAGACCAGGAGCGCGAAGATGACGGCGAGGATCTTGGGGATGAAGCTCAGCGTCTGCTCCTGGATGGAGGTGGCCGTCTGCAGAATGCCGATGATCAGGCCGACACCCATGGCGATCAGCAGCACGGGCATCGAGGCCAGCACGATCACCCACAGCGCGCTGTTGAAGGCGTCTCCGATGCTCAGTGCGTCCATCCGCGCCGCCTCCTCCCCGTCAGTTGAGGCTCGTCACGAGGCTGGCGACGACGAGGTTCCAGCCGTCGGCCATGACGAACAGCAGGATCTTGAAGGGCATCGAGATCATCGAAGGCGGCAGCATCATCATGCCCATGCTCATGAGGATGCTGGCGACGATCATGTCGATGACGATGAAGGGAATATAGACGACGACCCCCATCTGGAAGGCCGTCTTGAGCTCGCTCAGCACATAGGCCGGGACGAGCACCATGGTCGGCACGGCGTCGCGGTCCTCCGGCTGCGGCGCGTCGCGCAGGCGCAGCATCAGGGAGAGCTCGCGCTCGCGCGTCTGCTTGAACATATACTCGCGCAGCGGATCCACCGTGCGCTCCCAGGCGACCTGCGCCGGAATCTCCTCCCGCATGTAGGGCACGAGCGCGCCGCCGTAGATCTGGTTCCAGACGGGCGCCATGGTGAAGACGGTGAGAAAGAGCGCCAACGAGGTGATGACCTGGTTCGGCGGCGTCTGCTGCGTGCCGATCGCGGTGCGGACGAAGCCCAGCACGATCAGGATGCGGGTGAAGCTCGTCACCATCAGAAGGATGGCCGGGGCCATGCTGAGGACGGTGATCAGCGCGACGATCTGCAGCGTCAGCACGACGTCCTGCGTGCCGTCTCCCGTGCCGATGGCCAGGTTCAGGGCCGGCACCGGCGGCGTCGGGCCGCTCGGCGTCGCGGCGGGCGCGGCCTGCCCCGGCGAACCCACGGCCTCGGCCACCTCGTCGCTGG
>DAIRUD010000308.1:0-3038 GCA_036803565.1 Synergistaceae bacterium
GCCTTCGGCGGCATCGTCGGCTTCACCGAAAAAATCGACCTGCAACTGGCCGAGAAGCTGGCCGAGCACTTCTACGAGATCGTCGCCGCGCCGGCCTTCGCGCCCGAGGCAATCGCCTTCCTCAACGAGAAGAAGCCGAACCTGCGCCTGCTGACCGTCACCGGGCGCTACAACCCGCGTCAGCAGATCACGGCCAACCGCGCCGGGTTCCTGATCCAGAGCGAGTCCCTGCCGCCCCTCCCCCAGCGCGAGGAGGGCAAGTGGGTGGGCAAGCCCCGGCCCGACCTGTGGGCCGACCTGCTCTTCGCCTGGCGGACCGCCGCCCTGACCAAGAGCAACGCCATCGTGCTGGTCAAGGACTGCGCCTCGGTGGGCATCGGCGGCGGCTTCACCAACCGCGTCGACGCGGCGGAGTACGCCATCCGCCAGGCGGGCGACAAGGCAGCGGGCTCGGTCATGGGCTCGGACGCCTTCTTCCCCTTCCCCGACACGGTGGAATTGGCGGCCAAGGCGGGCGTGACCGCCATCATCCAGCCGGGCGGCTCCATCCGCGACGAGGAGGTCGCCAAACGGGCCGAGGAGCTGGGCGTCAGCATGTTCATCGGCGGCACGCGCACCTTCCGGCACTGATATGGGCGACCGAGGGAGAAAAATCGATATTCTCGTCCTGGGCGGCGGCGGGCGCGAACACGCGCTGGTCCACGCCCTGTCGCGGTCGGGGATCGCGGGGAAACTCCACTGCGCCCCCGGCAACCCCGGCATCGCGGAGCTGGCGACGCTGCACGCGGTCGACCCCGGCGACACGGGCACGATCTTGAAGCTCTGCGCCACGGAGGGCATCGGGCTGGTCGTCGTGGGGCCGGAGGTGCCGCTCGTCGCGGGCGTCGCCGACGCCCTGCGGGCGGACGGCATCCCCGTCTTCGGCCCCGGCGCGAGCGGCGCGCGGCTGGAGGGCAGCAAGGCCTTCGCCAAGACCTTCATGGCGCGCCACGGCATCCCCACCGCGCCCTTCCGCATCTGCACGACCATGGCGGCGTGCCGCGCGGCGCTCGCCGAACGCCGACCGCCCTACGTGATCAAGGCCGACGGGCTCGCCGCCGGGAAGGGCGTCTTCCTCCCCGACACCGAGGCCGAGGCGCTCGACGTCTGCTCGATGCTGATCGAGCACGGCAGGCTCGGCGACGCCGGGCGCACCGTGGTCGTCGAGGATTTCACGCCGGGGCTGGAGCTGACCGTGTTCGCCATCACGGACGGCACGGACTACCGCATCCTCTCCCCCAGCCGCGACCACAAGCGGGTGTACGAGGGGGACAAGGGGCCGAACACCGGCGGCATGGGGGCGTACTCCCCGGTCCGCCTGCCCGCCGACGCGCTGGAGCGCGCCGTCGACCGCGTGCTCAAGCCGACGCTGGCGGGCCTCAAGGCCGACGGCATCGACTACCGGGGCGTGCTCTACATGGGCCTGATGCTGACGGAATCGGCGGAGGGAACGCAGATCTCGGTGGTCGAGTACAACGTCCGCTTCGGCGACCCGGAGACGCAGGCCGTCCTGCCCCTGATCACCGGCGACTTCGGCGAAATCGTCCACGCCTGCGCGCGGGGCCGACTGGCGACGTGCCCCGACCTGGGCAACGCCGGACACGCCGTCTGCGTCATCGCCGCCTCGGCGGGCTACCCCGACGGAGCGGTGCGCAAGGGGCTGCCGATCGCCGGGCTGGAGAACGAGATGCCGGACGCCTACGTCTTTCACGCCGGGACGAAACGCCTGGAAGATGGTACGATCGTCACCGACGGCGGGCGCGTGCTGGCCGTCGTCGGCTTCGGCGAAAGTTTCGGCAAAGCCAAAGAGCGCGCCTACGCCCGCCTGGAGACCGTCTCCTTCGAGGGCATGCACTACCGGCGCGACATCGGATGGAGCGAGGAGCGATAAACCGCATGGCACACACGAAAAACACGGAAAACCCGCTGATCGGAATCATCGTCGGCTCGGCGTCGGACCTCAAGGTCGCCGCCAAGGCGGCGGACGTGCTCAAGGAGTTCGGCGTGCCCTTCGAGGTCGGCGTCGCCTCCGCGCACCGCACGCCGGACGACGTCATGCGCTACGCGGCCGGAGCCGAAGCGCGCGGGATCAAAGCCATCGTCGCCATGGCCGGCCTGTCGGCCGCGCTGCCCGGCGTGATGGCCGCGCACACGACGCTGCCGGTGATCGGCGTACCCATCGCCTCGGGGCCGCTGAACGGGCAGGACGCCCTGCTGGCCGTCGCCCAGATGCCGCCGGGCGTCCCGGTGGGCAGCATGGGCATCGACGGCGCCAAGAACGCCGCGCTGATGGCCCTGCGCATCCTCGCCACCGGCGACGCGGCGCTGCGCGACGCGCTCGCCGCCTACGCGCAAAAGGCCGCCGACGACGTGCGCAAGAGTCGGGAAAAGGTCGTGGAGGCGGACCTGCCGCCGGTTCCCGCGTCGGCGTTCGGCGCGGGCGCATAAGGGGCGGACGCTTGGCTCCCCCGCGGGCAACGGACGAACGCAGCGGCGTCGCCAGAAGGGTCACGCTGCGGGGGCTGGTGGCGAACGTCGCGCTGGCCGTCGCCAAGTACGTCGCCGGGTTCCTGGGGAACAGCAACGCGATGATCGCCGACGCGACGCACTCCGTCTCCGACCTGGTGACGGACATCGCGGTCCTCTTCAGCTTCTATATCGCGGACAAGCCGCCGGACCGGCACCACAGCTACGGCCACGGCAAGGTCGAGACGCTGGCCGCCGCGTTCTGCGGCTCCTTCCTCTTTCTCGCCGCGCTGGGCATCCTCGTCCCCGCCTGCCTGGACATCTACCACTTCGCCTTCTCCGGCCGGACGGGCACGCCGCCCGGCCGCGTCGCGCTCTACGCCGCCCTGCTCTCCATCGTCGTGAAGGAGGGGTTATACCGCTACACGGTCACCGCCGGAAAAATCCTCGAAAGCCCGGCCCTCATCGCCAACGCGTGGCACCATCGCTCCGACGCCTTCTCCTCCGTCGGGACGGCCATCGGCATCGGCGGG
>DAIRUD010000309.1:0-3023 GCA_036803565.1 Synergistaceae bacterium
CGGCCGGGAGGGCCCGCGGGCGGGGCGGGTTTCGAGCAGGGGCGGGCCGCCCCGGGAAACGGTTTCCCCCGTGCCGAGGCGGAGATGCAGTTCGTGGAGGAGTTGGGGGAGATCGTCAAAGGGGCGGCCGCCTTTCCCGCCCTTTTTCGCGCGGCGTTCCGATGGGGGAATTTCCTTGCGGCGACGAGCGTCGTCGTCTGTTTTCTCGCTACGCTGGCGGCGAGCATGTATTTTACGGCAACGCCGCTTTCTCAGGCCGCGTCGCGTTTCGCGTTCGCCAACAACGCCTATGCCCCGGTCCCGATGGAGCGCAGCCGCTGGGCGCAGGAGAGCGAATTCGTACAAAACGGCTGCGAGTTCGAAATACAGGCTGCGGCGAGAAATGTCCATACGAGAGGGTTTTACTGCGTGCGTTTTCGCGGTCCGAGCGAGGCTTCTCCGACCGTCCAGGTGTTTATACCGGGCGGCGGAAAATCGATCGTCAAGCTGCCCGCTGGAAAGTTCGAAATGGTCTATGCGTATGGCGAAAGCTGGTACGGCGATAAACTGCATTTCGGGCCGGAGACGGTGTATCTCCGGATGGAAACGGTCTTCGACATCGAAAGGCGCGAGCCCGGCCAGCAGCTCCGAAAGTGCCTCGTGCAGATCCATCCGCACTATCGGATGGACGGCATGCTCAGTTACCCCGACAGCGAACGCGCTTCGGTCGCCATTCCCTGTACGCGCATTTCCCCGGCAACGTTCGAAGAACGCTGGAGCAAATAACATAGGAGCCATTTCTGAAGAGCAGGTGCGCTGTGAACCGCAATTCCTGGCCGGTGTACCCTGTCGGAGAGGGACAGCCGCGTCGCTTCCCTCCGTGTCGGAGAAAGTCCGAACCGGCCGACGCATTGCTCTTTATCGTTCTCCCGCGCGTCTCACTTCGGCGTCCAGTTCGGCCAGGAATTCGCCGATGCCGCGGTGGCAGAGCAGGTCGGCCGTCTCGTCCAGGTGCGTGACGTCGCGGTTGCAGATCGCCAACAACGCCCCGCCGCGCTTCGCCAGGACGGGAAGATGGTTGGCCGGGGAGACCTGCAGGGAGGAGCCGAGGACGAGGAACACGTCCGCCTTCTCCGCCTCGGTCCAAGCCGCCGACAGCGCGTCCTCCGGCAATCCCTCGCCGAAGAGGACGACGCCGGGGCGAAGGCGTCCGCCGCAAAAGGCACAGGGCTCCCCGGCGATGAACGCCTCGCGTCCCGCCCTGCCGCCGCAGTCGCAACAGCGCACGCTGCCGATCGATCCATGCAGCTCGAGTACGTTGATGGAACCGGCGGCCGTATGCAAACCGTCCACATTCTGCGTGACGATGCATTGTACGAGGCCTCGTTTTTCCCAGTCGGCCAGGATCTCGTGCCCACGGTTCGGCGCGGCGTCGCCCATCTGTTCGAAGCGATCGGCGTAGAACGCGTGAAAGCGGTCGTAATCCTGCCGCATTGCGTTTGTCGTGGCCAGCTCCATGGGGTCGACGTTCCGCCAGATTCCGTTCTTCGAGCGGAAGTCCGGGAGGCCCGATTCGGTGCTCATTCCCGCCCCGGTGAAGACGACCGTCCTGCCGCCGGCTTCGCACATGCGCCGAGCGACCAGTGTGATGCCGTGTCGGCAATCATCCACGGAAAACACCTCTCAAAAAACCCCCTATGCGCGCGCGATAGGGGGTTTGGCAGTGTATTTCCCCATGCAGGGTTGGGGAATGGGCTAGTGGAACCCTACACTCAGGTTTAAGACCGCGCCGCATTTCCGTTATCGGCGGCACGGCGAAATTATCATTGTACGAGGATATTTTACCACTTCCCCCTCCGCCCCTCAATCGGATGTGCAATAACTGTAGATTTTTCGCGAAAAAGAATCGACCGTTAATTGTGTAGCAATTTGTCGAAGCTGTCGTGAAGTATTTCGCTTTTGACGCCGGTGCCGTGTCCCCTCCGCGACGTGTTCGTTCTGATGAAATGTCGCTCGACGCAAAAGGCGAGGTTTTCGCAAAAGGGCAAGGCGGATGGGTCGAATCAAAACGTCTTTTTAGGGAATAAGGTTGGTTTCCGCAAAGCGCTCTTTTCCGCATTCAACGCCTTTCAAGCGTGCGTGCGTTTGTGTATAATGCATAATTATTATGGGACGTGGTAAACGAGGAAGATGGAATCATCATTTCCCGCATGTGCGATGCGGGTGGGAGGCGTGATTATGTTTCGAGTGTTGTCTGCGCAGAAGATCGCCCCGAAGGAGTTCGACTGCTGGGTGGAGGCGCCGCGCATCGCGGCGTCGGCCAAGCCCGGCCAGTTCGTCGTCCTTCGGCTGGATGAGCGGGGGGAGCGGATTCCGCTTACCATCGCCGATTTCGACCGGGAGAAGGGCGCGATCCGCATCATCTTTCAGGTCGTCGGCAAGACGACGGCCCAGATGGCGGGCCTGAAGGCTGGGGACACCATCCTCGACATCTCCGGCCCGCTGGGGACGCCGAGCGAGATCGAGCGCATCGGCACCGTCCTGATGGTCGGCGGGGGGGTCGGCATCGCCGCGCTCTTCCCCATCGTCCGTGGCCTCAAGGAGGCCGGCAACAAGGTGATCACGATTCTCGGCGGGCGCACCTCCGAGCTGGTCATCATGAAGGACGAGTGCGGAAAATATTCCGACGAGCTGATCGTCACCACGGACGACGGTTCGGAGGGTACGAAAGGGCTCGTCACCGACGCCATGCGCGCCGTCGTCGCGCGCGGGGAGAAGATCGACCACTGTTGGGCGATCGGGCCCTCGATCATGATGAAGTTCTGCGCGCTCACCGCGAAGGAGCTGAATCTGCCCGTCTGGGTGTCCATGAACCCGATCATGGTGGACGGCACGGGCATGTGCGGCTGCTGCCGCCTCACCGTCGACGGCCGGATCATGTTCGGCTGCGTCGACGGACCGGAGTTCGACGGACACAAGGTCAACTGGGACGAGTTCATGAACCGCATGACCCAGTACCGGGACGAGGAAAAGATCTCCATGGA
>DAIRUD010000310.1:0-3000 GCA_036803565.1 Synergistaceae bacterium
ACTTCCACGGTTTCATGCAGACCGACGCCGCCATCAACCCCGGCAACAGCGGCGGCCCCCTGATCGACCTGAAGGGACGGGTGGTGGGCATCAACACGGCCATCGTCCCCTACGCGCAGGGGATCGGATTCGCGGTGCCGGTGAACATGGCCAAGCAGGTCATGAACGATCTGATCGAGCATGGGGAGGTCAAGCGCGGCTGGCTGGGCGTCGTGCTCCAGACGATGACCCCCGGCTTCGCCGAGACGTACGGGATACCGGTCGAGGAGGGCGCCATCGTCGCGGATATCGTGGCGGATTCTCCAGCCGCCAAGGCCGGTTTCCAGCGCGGCGACGTCATCGTCTCGGTGGACGGGCAGAAGGTGAAGTCCAGCCAGGACGTCGTGCTCTTCGTGCGCAACAAACTCAAGGGCGAAAGACTGCCGATCGAGATATACCGCGACGGCAAGAAGGAGACGATCCGCGTGACGCTGGGCGACATCCCCGGCAAGGAGGGCGATGGGCTGGCTGCGGGACAGTCCGTGAAGATCGGTGCGACGGTCTCGGCGATCACGGGCGAACTGAAGGAGCGCTACAAGCTGCCGTCCGACGAAGGCCTCGTCGTCCTGAGCGTGGAACGGGGGTCGATCGCGTCCGAGCTCGGCCTGCGAGAGGGGGACCAGATCCTGGAGGTCAACCGCAAGAAGGTGAAGGGGCTTGCCGACTGGAACAAGGCGCTGGGTGACGATCCGCAGACGGTCGTGCTGCTCGTGCAGCGGGAGGGCAAGACGCTCTTTTTCTCTTACAAGAAGTAACGATTAGAGAAACGATACTGAGCAAAGAGTTTTGTCGGTGTAATCTGCGTCACGCGCAAATTCCCGCTTTGCCATCCGTGGCCGGGCGGGAATTTGCGTGATTTCGTTTGTGCGACCGGCGTTGGCTTTGCGGGGAAATTTAACTCCATGCTGTAAACCCGTTCACGGACAGCCCAAGAAATTGCTATTTTCAACGCATTGATCGCAGCTTGTCATAAGCTGCTTTCGGCAATTCCTTTTCGGCCGGAGGTCGGTGGGGGAGCCTCGCAATCCTCCGCACAGGTGATACAATATTGCGGCGAATGCAGACGCGCGGCCAGCGCGGCGAAGATGCGGAGGAGACGAACATGAGCGTATTTCAGGAGCTTGCGGGCCTCAGGAATTTCGCGGCGGATGCCGTGACGGAGGGACAGGCGGCGCAGCTTGCCGCCATTGCACAGATGAGCAGGATCGATGCCGTGTTGATGACCGGTATCGCGGGCAGCGGACACCCCGGCGGGGCGCTCTCGAGCATGGATATGTACAACGTCCTGCTCGCGACGGCGGACCTGACGCCGCGGAACTGCCGAGAGGAGACGCACGACCGGATCGTCGTCAGCCATGGCCACGTGTCGCCCTGCGTATACGCGTCGCTGGCCTCCTGGGGCTTTATCGAGCGGGATGCGGCCGTGGCCAATTTCCGCCGCGCCGGCAGCCCGTACCAGGGCCATGTCGAGCGCAACGTTCCGGGCATCGACTGGGGTACCGGCAACCTCGGGCAGGGTCTCGCCGCCGGCGTCGGGTTCGCGTTGGCGGACCGCGTCTGCGGGCGGGATTCCCGTGTCTTTGTGTTGATGGGGGACGGGGAACAACCGAAGGGGCAGCTCGCCGAGGCGCGCCGCATCGCCCGCAAGGAAAAGCTCTCGCGCCTGACGGCGCTCGTCGATTGGAACTGGATTCAGATCTGCGGCAGGACCGAGGAGATCATGCCGACCGACATTCCGGCGCTGTGGGCGGCGGACGGCTGGGAGGTCGTCGAATGCGACGGACACGACTACGCGGCGCTTTACGCGGCGCTCCGGCGCGCCGAGGCGTCGCCGCTGCCCACCGTCGTGCTCTGCCGGACGGTGATGGGCAAGGGCGTCTCCTTCATGGAAAATATACCGGACTATCACGGCAAAGCGGCGTCCGGCGACCTGTTGGCGCAGGCGATTCGGGAGTTGGGCGGCGACCCCGCGGAGATCGACCGGCTACGCGCGTTGCGCACGGGGCCGCTGCCCGCGCCGCTGGAGGCCCGCACCCCGGTGCCGTCCATCGACCCGGGCGCGCCGATCGTCTACGCGGCCGCCGAGAAAAAGGATAATCGCGGCGCGTTCGGGGCGGCGTTGGCCGATGTCGCGGAAAAAAATCGCGCGCAGGGCGGCCGCACGCCGATCGTGGCGTTCGACTGCGACCTTGCCGGGTCGGTGAAGCTGGACGCTTTCGCGAAGAAACTGCCGGATCGTTTTTTCCAGATGGGCATTCAGGAGCACGCGACGGCGACGGTCGCCGGGGCGGCCTCCACGGCGGGGGTCGTGCCGGTGTGGGCGGATTTCGGCGTCTTCGGCGCGGACGAGGTGTACAACCAACAGCGGTTGAACGACGTCAACGAGGCGGCCTCGAAGACCGTCCTGACGCACGTCGGCCTCGACGTCGGCGAGGACGGCATGACGCACCAGTGCATCGATTACGTGGGCCTGTTCCGTAACACCTTCGGCTGGCGGGTGGTCGTCCCCGCCGATCCCAACCAGACGGACCGCGCGACGCGCTGGATGCTCGGCGCGCCGGGGAACGTCTGCCTCGCCGTCGGCCGCAGCGTGACGCCGGTCATCCTGCGCGAGGACGGCACGCCGTTCTACGACGCCGCCTACGTCTTCCGCTATGGCGAGATCGACGTCCTGCGCGACGGGGACGCGGTCGCGATTCTGGCGATGGGGCATATCGCGGCCTCCGCCGTCGCGGCGGCGGAGGCGCTGGCGAAGAAGGGGATTCGCGCCCGCGTCCTGCACGCTTCCTCCCCCCTCGGGATGCGCGCCGACGATCTCGTCGCGCGCATCGGCGGCCTGCCGCTCGTGACCTGCGAGGATCATCATATCGACACCGGCCTTGCCTCGATCGCGGCGCTGCACCTCGCGCGCGCCGGGGTCGCGCTGCGGATGAAGAACCTCGGCGTCACGCGCTACGGGGA
>DAIRUD010000311.1:0-2995 GCA_036803565.1 Synergistaceae bacterium
CCCCGGAGTAGCGGATGCCGCCGTCCGCAATCACCATGCAACCGCGGGCATGCGCGACCTCGGCGACGTTCATCACGGCCGCGACCTGCGGGACGCCGATTCCGGCGACGATGCGCGTCGTGCAGATGGAGCCGGGGCCGATGCCCACCTTGACGCCGTTGACGCCCGCGTCGATCAGAGCCGCCGCGGCCTCCGCCGTCGCGATATTGCCGCCGACGATCTGCAACTCCGGATACCGTTCGCGCACCGTCCGGATCGTCTTGATCACGGACGCGGAGTGCCCGTGCGCCGTGTCGACGACGATCACGTCGACGGCCGAGGCGACGAGCGCGTCGAGGCGGTCCATCGCATCCGACCCCGTCCCGATCGCGGCACCCACGCGGAGCCTGCCCTTCGCGTCCTTCGTCGCATTGGGAAAATCCTGCGCTTTCTGAATATCCTTGATCGTGATCAACCCCATGAGCTTTCCCTCGGAATCCACGATCGGCAGCTTCTCCACCTTGCGCCGCGCCAGGATCTTCTTGGCGCTCTCCAGGTCGGTCCCGATCGGCGCCGTGACGATGTCCTCCTTCGTCATGACGTTGTCGATCGGCTGCTCGTAGTCGGAGATGAAGCGGAGGTCGCGGTTGGTGATGATGCCGACGAGGCGGAGGTTGCGGTCGACGATGGGGACGCCCGAGATGTGATAGTGGGCCATCAGCTCCATCGCCTGGCGAACCCGGTCCTGCGGATACAGGTAGAAGGGGTCGACGATGACGCCGGACTCCGAGCGCTTGACCTTGTCCGCCTCGCGTACCTGGTCGTCGATGCTCATGTTGCGGTGCAGGATGCCGATCCCGCCCTCACGCGCCAGCGCGATGGCCAGGCGCGCCTCGGTCACCGTGTCCATCGCGGCGCTGCAGATCGGCGTGTGCAGGGAGATCTCCGCGGTCAGGTGCGTACTCGTGTCCACCTGCGCGGGCAGTATTTCGCTGTATCCCGGCACCAGCAGCAGGTCGTCGAACGTAAACCCGGTATACTCCACAAATTTGTCGTTTTTCCGCTTATTTTCCACGTAATCCACTCCGCTCTCCCCTTTTATGTCGATCGTTCGTCATTCGTTGTCGAAAACACCGTTTCACCGCCGGCGGGCCGCACCCGCTCCTCGATATGAAGAAACCCCGTCGGGGACGGGGCAACGTCAATCATCGCAGGAACGCTATTTTCCGCCGATTCTGTTTACGCTTCCGATTACCTGCACCCTGGCCTTGGCCACGCCCATGCCCTTGATTCCCAACACCTCCGCCGCGGCCTGCGAGATGTCCAAGGCGCGGCCCTTGTGCTCCGGGAAGCGGTCCGTAACGCGCAGGACGACGGACCGTCCCGTCGCCGGCGTCGTAACCCTGACGAGCGTTCCGAAGGGCAGGTTTTTCGCCGCCGCCGTGAGGTGTGTCTTGGTAAAACATTCCCCGTTGGCGAAATTTCTCCCGACGAGTTTGTCGCCGTACCAGGAGACGGAAGTCTCGATGTCGTATCCGCCGCGCAACTTATGCTTCGGCGTCAACGCCTCCGCATGCATCGCGCCGACCGCTTCGTAAATCCGGGATAGCCACATCAGGGAAATTTTTTCGGGGGACAGCTTGGGGTCGACGGCGTGCCGGGGCGCGGCGGTGAACAGTACCTGATCCTTCACACAGAGGGACCACGTCCCGTTCCTTTCGATCACGTGCAGGTCCTTGAGTCCGAATCCGCCGCCATAAAGCCGATTGAACCGGTGCGACATCTCCGCCACTTCCGCCTTTGCCGCGAGCGGAAATCGCCAGACGGGGACGTCTCCCACTTTCCAGACGATGCTCTTGCCCTCCTGATAGGCCAGCGAAGGGTAACCGTCCGCGCTTCCCGCGAATAGCGGAGAGGCCAGTGCGCATATACAGACGCATAGGCAGAGAAGATTGTTGGCGTTTTTCTTCAAACGGATCCCTTCCAAAAACGTTCCAACGTCGCGGTCGCAAAACAAGTCACGCACTCTCCGCGACCGATGCTGCCGACGAACTCTCCCGATTTGACCTTGAGGTTTATCTTAGCGTCGAAGCCGATTGCTGTAAAGACTTTAATTAAATTATTACGAATTTCGGGTATTTTGCTTGCTAATCTGGGTGTTTGCGCCATTAAAACCAAGTCAATCCAGGCGATATTCCATCGTTTCTCTTGCAAACGGCGCAACACATCGGCAAGCAGCTCCATGCTGTCGGCATCGCGATATGTTTCATCCGTTGCCGGATAGAGCGTCCCGATAT
The DNA here is from genome assembly GCA_036803565.1 of Synergistaceae bacterium. Classification (GTDB taxonomy): domain Bacteria; phylum Synergistota; class Synergistia; order Synergistales; family Synergistaceae; genus DAIRUD01. Next base: position 2,277 of record DAIRUD010000311.1, read on the forward strand.
CCCCCTCCCCCGCCGCGCCGAGCAGCGCGTCCATCACCGTGTGGCAGACGGCGTCCGCGTCCGAATGCCCGAGCAGGCCGAGCGGCGACTCGACATCGACGCCGCCGAGCACGAGGCGGCGGCCGGGGACGAGCTCGTGGACGTCGTAGCCGATCCCGGTGCGGATCTCCCGCGAGGCCTCCACCAGAGCCTGCGCGGTCATCCAATCGAAGGCGGTCGTGATCTTGAAGTTCTTCTCGTCGCCGGGTATGTAGTCGAGGTTTTTCCCCGCTTCCAGCCAGACGGTCGCCTCGTCGGTCGCCGTTACATCCGGCCGCGAAAGCAACTCCAGCAAGGGCTTTCGCGGAAAGGCCTGCGGGGTCTGCGTGCGGTAGATGGAATCGCGGGATATCGCGGCAATCGAATCGCCTTTCACCCTTTTGAGGGAATCGACGGACGCCAGAAGGGGGACGCAACCGCGATCCGGCCCCGTCCCCTGCATCAGCGCAAAGCAGGTTTCCTCCGAGAGGAAGGGGCGCGCCGCGTCGTGGATCAACACATAGTCGGCGTCGGTCGCGGCGAGGCCGTTGCGCACGGATTCCGTACGCGTCGCGCCTCCCTGCACACACTTCAGGGGGCGGGGGAAGTCCCGCAAACCCGGTATCTCCCCACCGGAAACCTGCGCGGGGAAGACGACGATAAGCTCCTCGATCCCCCCCTGCCCGCACAGGGCCGCCGCC